>JACQPS010000143.1 GCA_016207445.1 Gemmatimonadota bacterium
CGGATGATCTGCGACGACGCCTCGATCAGCCGGCGCAGCAGCGCGCGCTCGCGCACGATGCGCGCGTGATACTCGATGTTCGCGGCCGTCGGCACCGCGTCCAGTAGCTCGGCCAGATAGGCGACGCCGCCCACCGAGTCCAGCTCGTCCGTCTTCTTCAGCTCCTCGCTGATCGTCACCGGGTCGATGACCTGGCCGCGCTGGAAGAGCCTGGCCATGGCGCGGAAGATCCGGCGGTTCGCCTCGCGGTAGAACATCGAGTCGTCAACGACCTCGATGGCGCGGGCGACGGCGTCGCCGTCCATGAGCATGCCGCCGAGGACGCTGACCTCGGCCTCGGGCGCGTACGGGGGCTGCCGGTCCGGGGACGGGAGCGTCAGCACGCCGCCCTCGCGCGGATCACGCCTGCTCATCGAGCACCTGGCGGAGGAGCTGGAGATCCTGCCACGCGGAGCGCGTCTTGTCGCGGCTCCGCAGGAGATACGCGGGGTGGAACATGGCGATCACGGGAACGCCACGGTACGAGTGGACCTGGCCGCGCAGCTTGCTGATGCCCGCCTCCGACCCCAGGAGCGTGCGCGCGGCGAAGTTGCCGACCGCGACGAGCGCGCGCGGAGCGATGAGCTCGAGCTGCCGGTGCAGGTACGGCTGGCACTTCTCTACCTCGTCCGGCAGCGGATCGCGGTTGTTCGGCGGCCGGCACTTGAGCACGTTGCAGATGTAGACCTGCTCGCGCGCAAAGCCGACGGACAGGAGCAAGAGGTCGAGCAGCTTGCCGGCCGGCCCAACGAACGGCCGGCCGGTCCGGTCCTCTTCGCTGCCCGGGGCTTCCCCCACGATCACGACATCCGCGAACGGGCTGCCCTCGCCGAATACGACCGTCCGGCGACCCTCGCACAGCCGGCACTTCGTGCAGCCGGAGGCTTCGCGCGCGAGCGCCTTGAGGGCCTCGGCGGCGGCAGGGTCGCCGGCGCGTGGCGGCAGGGCCCAGACGGCCGGGAATTCCCGGACGCGTCCGGTGCCCGGAGCCGCGAGGCGCTCACGCGGAGTCGCGGAGGCGCGGAGCGGCTCCTCCGCGGCTCCGCGTCTCCGCGTGACCGCGTCCGCAGACGAGGCCGCCAAGGCCCGGACGGCCTCGGCACCCGACAAAGTCTCCAGGAAGACGTCGCGCTCCCCCAGCTCGAGCCGCTGGCGGAGATACCGGGCGAGGTCGGCCCGGTCGATGGTCATGCGCGTTTTGGCAGCAGGGTTTCGAGCCGATCCAGGACGGCCTCGGCCACGGCGTGCTTGGACAGGAGCGGCAGCGCGTCCTCGCGGCCGTCGCGGCCGAGCATCACGACGCGGTTGGTGTCCACTTCGAAGCCCGCTCCGGGTTCCAATGCGGAGTTCAGCACCACCAGGTCGAGGTTTTTCGACTTCAGTTTGCGGCGCGCGCTCGCGAGGCCGTCACCGGTCTCGAGCGCGAAACCGACCACCGCGAGCCCGCGCGGCCACGCGTCCTGCGTGCACACGAGCACGTCGGGCGCGGGCTCGAGATCGATCGCGGTCGGCATCGCTTCTTTCTTGATCTTCTGGCCGGCCCGGCCGGCCGGCCGGAAATCCGCGACTGCCGCGGCCATGAGCAGCGCGTCCGCGCCGGGCAGCGCCGCGCGCACCGCCGCCGTCATCTCTTCGGCCGTCTCCACGCGCTGCAGGCGCGGTCCCGGCGGCGGCTCGAGCAGCGTGGGACCGGAGACGAGCAGCACGCCCGCGCCGCGCCGCCACGCGGCCGCGGCGAGCGCAAAGCCCATACGCCCGGACGACCGGTTGGAGAGGAAGCGCACGGGATCGAGCGCCTCGCGCGTCGGACCCGCGGTCACGACCAGCGACCGGCCGCGATACGGCGTGTCGCCCTCCAGCGCGCGCCCGATGGTCTCGGCCATCACGTCCGGCTCTTCCAGCCGCCCCGGGCCTTCCCCCTCCCCGAACGCCAGCGGTCCGAGCGCCGGCCCCAGGATCTCGTAGCCGAGCGCCTGATGCAGGTGCCGCAGATTCGCCTGCGTCTGCGCGTGCGCGTACATCCGGTCGTTCATCGCCGGACACAGCAGCACCGGCGCGCGCGTCGCCAGGAGAATCGCGGTCAGCAGGTCATCGGCCCGCCCCGCCGCGGCGCGGGCCAGGAAATCCGCGGTCGCGGGCGCCACGCACACCAGATCCGCTTCGCGAGCGAGCCGGATGTGGTCGAGCGCGTGACCGGGCTCGAAGATGTCGTGGAAAACGGGTCGTCCGGTCAGCGCCTCGAACGTGACCGGACCGATGAACTCGCGGGCCGCGCGCGTGAGCACCACGTCCACCAGCGCGCCGAGCTGCGTCAGGTCACGCCCGAGCTGTGCGACCTTGTACGCCGCGATCCCGCCCGTCACCCCCAGTACGAGGTGACGGCCCTGCCACGGCCGGCGCGGGGCCGGCGCCGCCCCGCTGCGCAAGCGTCACGCTCCCTTGCGGCGCCGCTTGATCAGCCGGAACTCGATGTCGCCCGAGACCAGCGCTTCGATCGCCCGGGTCGTGAGCTTCTTCTCGAGCCCCGCCGGAATGGCTTCCCGCGGCAGCGCGTTCAGCTCGCGTGCGTACTTGGCCGCGACCAGCACGCCCAGGTACTTGCTCCCCGCGTTCTTGGCCGCTTCCAAAGGTGTGAAGACTTGCATCTAGGAACTCCTTTCCAGGATCTCGTCTACTTCCTCTTCCAGCCGCTCGACCGCAGCCTCCAGCCCGACCACGCGATCGCGACGGTGCCGCTCCGCCACCAGGATCGTTTCCAGCGCCCGGAGCGCCGCCTCGAAGTCGTCGTTGACCACGACGTAGTCGAACTCGCCCGCCGCGTCGATCTCGCGCTTCGCCGTCTCGAGCCGCCGCCGCTGCTCGGCCGGCTTCTCGCTGCCGCGGCCGCCGAGGCGCCGGCCCAGCTCCGTCCCGGACGGCGGCAGCACGAAGACCAACACCGAATCCGGAAACAGCTTCCGAATCTGGCGCGCGCCCTGCACGTCGATGTCGAGCACGACCGTACTACCCCGCTTCAAACCCTCTTCTACCCCACGGTTGGGCGTTCCGTACCGCCGCCCGTGCACGACCGCCCACTCGATGAGCTCGCCGGTCTCGATCATGCGGTCGAACTCCAGGTCGTCCACGAAGTGGTAGTCGCGCCCTTCCCGCTCGTTCGGCCGCGCCGGTCGCGTCGTCGCCGACGTCGAGAAGACGACGTCGTCGTTGCGATCGACCAGTGCGCGCGCCAGCGTCGTCTTGCCCGTTCCGCTCGGGGCCGCGACCACGAAGGGGAACGGGCGGCTCCCCAGGCTCATTCCACGTTCTCGATCTGCTCGCGCAGCCGCTCGATCTCGTTCTTGATCGCGACCACCTGGTGCTCGATCACGGCGTCGTTCGCCTTGGAGCCGATGGTGTTCGCCTCGCGGTTCATTTCCTGGTTCAGGAAGCCCAGGCGCTTGCCAACCGGCTCGGCCGACCCGCTGTCGAGCAGGTCGCGGAAGAGCTGGACGTGCGCGCGCAGGCGGACCAGCTCCTCGCTGATGTCCCAGCGCTCCGCCAGGTACGCCACCTCTTGCACCAGCCGCTCCTCCTCGACCGCAGTGTCCCCGGCCAGCTCGGCGATGGCGCGGCGCAGACGGTCGCGCTCGGCGACCAGGCGCTCGGGCGCGCGCGCTTCGATCCCGCGCAGCGTCGTCTCGATCGCCTGGAGCCGCTCGTCCAGGTCGTTGCGCAGCCGCGCCCCTTCCTCCTCCCGCATGAGCACGGCCGCCCGGGCCGCCGCCTCCGTCACGGCCCGCACATCGTCGAGGACGACGCCCTCGGCCTCCTCGGCGTCGGCGCGCACGATCAGGTCGCCGAAACGGCTGAGCAGCGCCACGTCGATCTCGCCCGGGAGCTGCAGCCGCTCCTGCATCAGCCGGAGCACCCGCAGGTACTGCCTGGCCCGGCCTTCATCCAGCCGCAAGGCCGGGGCCTCTCCGCTGTCCGAGTCCGGCATCTCCAGGCGGAGCGAGTAGCTCACGTGCCCGCGAGGCAGGATCGTCCGCAGCCATTCGCGGATGTGCGGCTCGTGGCGCTCCAGCGAGAGCGGCAGGCGTACATTGGCGCTGAAGAAGCGGTGGTTGACCGTCTTGATCTCGCCGCGCAGCCACCCGAGCGGCGTCTCCCGCTCCGCTTCCCCGTACCCCGTCATGCTGCGGATCATCGGGGATGAAAGGTACCAGCGAAGCGGGTGCAGGTCAACGAAAAACGCTGCGCGTTCGGGGGAGCGAACTTGGCGCGCGCCCGGCCGCGCGCACGAGCCTCAGCGGTATCGGGGTACGGCGTCCGGGATGCCCTTGTCGAGGCGCGGGCGGTCGGGCGCGTTCGCGAGCAGCCAGACGCTGACGAACACCGTGCGTGTGATCGCCGTCATCTTCTGCGGGTCCAGGTAGCGCGCCTCGTCCGCGGGCGCGTGGTAGCGCGGGTGCAGGCCCGTGAAGAATCCGATCGTCGGCACGCCGCGCTCGAGGAACGGCCCGGCGTCCGTGCGTGGGTAGAAGAACTCGCTCGCGACCGTGTCGTACGTTCGGTTCAGACGGAGCTGCAGATACGAACGGTTGGCGCGCTCGAGCAGCGAGTCCAGTTCAGCGCTCAGCACGCGCGGCCCGATCAGGTGCACCTCGTCGGGGCCGGTCAGATCCTCCTCGCCGGGAACGTTCGTCCCCGGCCGCTTCGCGCCGCCGATCATGTCCACGTTGATGTGGGCCACGATGCGGTCGAGCGGCACGACCGGCTTGCCGACGAAGCGGCGGGTTCCCCAGAGGCCGCGCTCCTCGCCGCTGTCCCAAAGAAACAGGATCGAACGACGCGGCCGCGGCGACCGCGCGAGCGCTTCGGCGATCGCCAGCGTTCCCGCGCTCCCCGTCGCGTTGTCGTCCGCGGCGTTGTAGACGCTGTCACCATCGACCACAGCGCGGCCGACCGCGCCATCCAGGTGCGACGCGATGGTAACGAACTCCTGCTTCAGCACCGGGTCGCTCCCCTCCACGAACGCCACCACGTTGTACGGACGATGCTCGAGGTTCGTGCTCGCCGGAAGGTGCAGCGTCACGGCCTCCGGCAGCTCGAACGAGGCCAGATATCTGGAGGAATCACCGCGGGCGACGAGCTCGTTGCCGGTGACGCCGCGTTCCGCGAGCAACGCATCCAGCACGTGTGGTTTGACGGCGATCGAGGGCGTGGGAATGGCCGCGTAGGCCGACGGCACCGGCGGCTCCAGCTCGAACGAGCTGCGCCCCCTCGAGCGGAGGCGCTCCCACTGCCCGAGCTGCTGCGACGGCGGCAGGAACAGCACCCCCACGGCGCCACGCCGGTGCGCCTCGGCCCAGGGCGTGAAGTAGTCGAGGTCGCGCCGGCCGAGCAGGTCGGAGCTGAGGCCCACAGGCAACGCCGACGGACCGTGCGCCAGGAGCAGCTTGCCGCGCACGTCCAGGCCGGCGTACGGGTCGATGCCCCGCGCGGGGACCCGCATGCCGTGCCCGACGTAGACCAGAGTGGTCGTGGCGGTGACCGGGCGCGGGTACGTGCGCACGAGGAAATCCGTGCCGAAGCGGAAGCGTCGACCCGCGATCTCCAGATACGCCTCCGCGGTGTCGACCACCGTCTCGCGCAACGTGTAGTGCTGGAAATAGGTGCCCGCATCGCCGAGCGGCTTCACGCCGGCCCGGGACAGACGGCGCGCAATGTAGGCGGCCGCGCTGTCGAAGCCGGGCGAGGGCGTGTCCCGGCCGCGCAGCGCATCGGAGGAGAGATAGTGCAGGTCGCGCTTCAGCTGCTCGGCCGTGATGCGCTGCGCGGCCGCGCGCACGCGCGCGGGAATCGTGAGTTCCTGCGCGAAGGCGGCCCGGCTCAGCAGCAGCAGTGCGCGGAGAATCGTACCGTAGCGCATGGTTTTTTTCGAACAAAGAAGTTGGCGAAAGTTCGGCACTTGAACTTCGGCACTTGAACTTCGGCACTCGAACTTCGGCACTCGAACTTCGGCACTCGAACTTCGGCACTCCAACGTCGGCACTCGAGAGGCGGCACATCGGACCGCGTTTTCCCGGTGTGCCGATTCTCGAGTGCCGATTTCTCAGTGCCGCTGTTTCAGTGCCGATGGTTGAGTGCCGGTTTTCGAGTGCCGGTTTTCACGTGCCGGTTTTCGAGTGCCGCTGTTTGCCTTCTCGCTAGTTCCAGAACTGCCACTTGACTCCCCAGAACACGCGCTGCCCGGGGAGTGCCCGATCCGGCAGATCCGCCATGCGCAGCCGGTGCGTGATGTTCTCCCAACGCAGGAAGGTGCGCAGGTCGAGCACGCGGATCTGAAGGTAGAGGTCGAGGGCGCGCAGCGCATCCACCCGTTCGAGCGCGCCGTCCACGCGCGGCGCGTCCATGGCGCCGCGCTCGTGCCCGTCCAGGCGGAGCAGCAGCTCGAGGTTGCCGCTCTTGAGCGGCGAGTGGTGGTAGACGAAGCTCGCGCGCCAGTTGTGCGCGGGCAGGTACGGCCAGAGGAAGCCCGAGATCCAGGCGTTGTAGGCGCCCTCGAGCGAGAGCGGGTGCCAGAAGAGCGGTAGCCGCCCGAACAGCTCCCAGCCGCGCACGGTCCCGCCGGCGTAGAGCCGCGGCGTGGAGTCGAACGGCAGCAGGAACCCCGGCACCGAGTCGGTCACGACGGTCAGCGCGGCGGCGCCGAGACGGAAGCCGCCGCGCGCGAGCTCGAGGCCGGCGCGCGCCGCGTTTCGCTCCGTGATCGCCGCCGTGAAGCGCGCAGCGCTGCCGAAAGCGGTGTCGTTAGCGGCCGCGGTGTCCGGAAAGAACGGCACGCCGCGCTCGCCCCGCGCCAGCGAACCGAACGCGCGCGCCGGCCCGAAGGGCCCGAGCTCGGCGCGCACTTCGTACGAGGTCGCGCCGCCGGCGTCGCGCCAGTCCGCCCAGCCGACGTCGCCACCGAGCGTGAGCCGTCCCGGCCAGCGCACGCCGGCCGAAAGCTCGGCCTCGTTCTCCGGCAGCGGGTCCAGGCTGCGGCGGCGCAGGGTGGCGCCTGCCCACCAGCGGGCACCGCGCGCGAGCACGCGCGCACCCGCCTGCGTCCCCGAACGCTCGACCGCGCTGTCCGCTGGCTGGTCCTCGCCCGAGGACCAGCCGTGGAAGAGCTCCGCCACGAGCCCGCCGAGAAGCTGGCCGCGCGCGCGCAGCACCAGATCGCGGCGCGAGCTCTTCCCGGGCAGCACGACCTCTCCGCCGCGTTCCGCGGTTTCCTGCCGCAGCTCGAACTGCAACCCCAGGCGCCCGAAGACGAGCCCCCACTTCAGCCACCCAGCGAAACTGGTGGCGTTTTGCCTGCGCCCGATGCCGTCGGTATCGAGGCGGTCGACGCCGAGCGACAGCGGACCGATCAGCGCCCGCGGCACGAGCAGGAGCCCGCGGAACAGATTGGTGTCGAAGTCGCCCGTGCCCACCTCGACGCGGCTGTAGGCACGACGGTCCCCGGGCGCGAGTGTGTGAATCTCGATGCGCAGCCGGTCGAGCCGGCGCTCCACCCGCACGCGCTCGAGGTTCACGAGCTCGAGCCGCGAGAGATCGAAGGTCGCGTCGTGCAGCGGGTCGAGCGCGTACCCGTCCAGCACCAGCTCGAGCCGGCCGCCGGTCATCCCGAACGCGCTCACCGCCTGCGGCTGCCCGAACAACCCCGACCGCACGGGCACGACCCCTGGAATCTGCTCGAGCAGATCGGTCAGGCTGACCGCGCCCGACGCCAGCAGGGCCTCGGGCCCCCATTCCCAGACGCCGGCGCTCCACCCCGCGCCGACGGCATCCGCGAACTCCACCAGGCGCGGGGGCGGCGCGAGCGAGTCCGGTTCTGGCGACGTCGCCGCGGCAGTGTCGGGGGGCACGCCAGCCGTATCCGGGGGCGGCAGCGTATCCGGGCGTTCTGCCGGAGGCCGCGGCGGCGTGGGCTCCTGGGCGCGCGCCGGGCTCGCGGCGAGGGCGAGGGCGAGGGCGAGGGCGAGCGCGCAGGGGCAGGCGCGGGCGCAGCCATCAAAAAAGACCCCCGGCCGGAGCCGGGGGCGGAGGCGGGCCGGCGAGCCCCTCATCGCGCCTCGGCTCTGGACCGCACCCACTCGACGAACAGGCGCGTCGGTACGCCGGTCGCGCCCTTGCGCAGATACGGCAGCGCATCGTCACGCCACGCCGTGCCGGCAATGTCCAGGTGCGCCCACGGCGTATCGCCGACGAACTCCTTCAGGAACCAGGCGGCGGTGATGGTTCCCGCGGGCCGGCCGCCGGTGTTCTTGATATCGGCCACCTGGCTGTCCAGCTGCTCGCGGTATTCATCCCACAGCGGCAGCGGCCAGCAGCGCTGCCCGACTCGCTGCCCGACCGCGCGCACCTCGTCGATCAGGTCGCCGTCGTTTCCCATGAGGCCGATCGCGTGGTTCCCCAACGCGACCACCACGGCACCGGTCAGCGTGGCCGCGTCCAGAATCGCCTGGGGCTGGAACCGGCGCGCGTACGCCAGCGCGTCCGCCAGGATGAGCCGGCCCTCCGCATCCGTGTTCACGATCTCGATGGTCTTCCCCAGATGGCTCGTCACCACGTCGCCCGGCTTGATCGCGCGGCCGGAGGGCAGATTCTCCGTCGCCGGGATCAGTCCGACCACGTTGATCGGCAGCTCGAGCTCCGCGACCGCGCGCAGCGCCCCCAGCACCGCCGCGGCGCCGGACATGTCGTACTTCATCTCTTCCATTTTCTCCGCGGGCTTGATCGAGATGCCGCCGGAGTCGAAGGTCACGCCTTTGCCGACCAGCGCGAGCGGCCGCTGGTCCTGCGCCCCGCCGCGGTACTCCAGCACGATGAAGCGCGGCTCTTCCTCGCTGCCCTGTGCGACGGCGAGGAGCGCGCCCAGCCCTTCGCCCCGCATCGCCGCGCGGTCCAGCACGGTGACCAGGAGACCGTGTTCCCGGCCGAGTGCCTCCGCGACCTGTGCCAGATGAGACGGCGTCGCGACGTTGCCGGGCCGGCTGGCGAGAGAGCGCGCCAGGTTTTCCGCGCCCGCCGCCGCCTGCGCGAAGCGGGCGGCGTCGCAAAACTCCCGCGCCTCCTCCGAGCCCCGGGCGACCAGCGTGATGGCGTTCACCTGCGCGCGCGGCGCGTCTTCCTCCAGCTTCGTTTTCAGCTCGCGGAAATCCCACGCCGCCAGGATCGCGCCCTCGAGCGCGGCCCGTGCCGCCTGGTACGCACCCATGCGTTCGCTCGCCTCGTCCAGCGCGTCGAGCGAGACCGCGAGCTCGCCCACGCCCAGGCGCTCCGCCTGACGCACCGCCGTGCCGAGCGCGCGGCGCACCCGCTCCGCCGTGCACTCCTCGCGCTTCCCCAGCCCGACCAGCAGCAGCCGCTCCGCGGCGCTCTCGCCGTCCCGCGGGTAGAGCACCAGCGACTCGTCTTTCTTGCCGCGGAAATCGCCGGCCTCGAGCAGCCGCGTGATGCCGCCCCCCACCGCCCGGTCGAGCGCAACGGCCGCTCCCAACGGACGGCGCTCGCGCTCGAAGTGCGGCAGCACGAGCAGCGGAGCGGTCACGGCGGTGGCATCCGCCTCGATAACGGTGATCCTCAAATCGGCCATGGAATCGCTTCTACCATTCCCCGGCTGCGCGGGTTTCGTCTGCGGGCTCGGGCTCGCGCTCGGGCTCGGAGCTGCCGGGCCGCAAGCGCGGGCCTATCTGCCTCGCACCTGGTTCGGACACAGTGCCGAAGCACTGGCCTCGCGATTCGAGCCCGAGCCCGAGCCCGAGCGCGAGCCCGATTACATGTTCCGCACGATCTCCTCCGCGAACCCCGAGGTCGATACCAGCTTCGCCCCACTCATCTGCCGCTCCAGGTCGTACGTCACGGTACGGTTGCGGATGGCGCCTTCCAGCCCCCGCACGACCCGCTTCGCCGCCTCCTCCCAGCCCAGGTGCTCGAGCATCATGACACCGGACAGGATCAGCGAGCCGGGGTTCACCTTGTCCTGCCCCGCGTACTTCGGCGCCGTCCCGTGCGTCGCCTCGAAGACCGCCACCCGCTCGCCCACGTTGGCGCCGGGCGCCATGCCCAGTCCGCCGACCTGAGCGGCCGCGGCATCCGACAGGTAATCGCCGTTCAGATTGGGGGTCGCGATGACGGAGTACTCGTCGGGCCGGAGCAGCAGCTGCTGGAACATGGCGTCGGCGATCCGGTCCTTGATCACGACGCGCCCCTGCGGGCCATCGGAGCCCACGTCGATCTCGCGCACGCTGCGATCGGCGAACTGCTCGCGCGCGAGCTCGTATCCCCAGTCGCGGAACGCGCCCTCGGTGTACTTCATGATGTTGCCCTTGTGCACGAGCGTGACCGAGGGCCGGCCCCGCGCGAGCGCGTAGCGGATCGCCGCCGCGACCAGGCGCTTCGACCCGAACTCGCTCATGGGCTTCACGCCGATCGCGCTCCCCTCCCGGATGTCGGCCCGCAGCTCCTTCACCAGGTAGCTGCGCACCTTCGCCGCGCTCTCGCTGCCGGCCGGCCACTCGATGCCGGCGTAGACGTCCTCCGTGTTCTCGCGGAAGATGACGACGTCGAGCTTCTCCGGCTCGCGCACCGGCGACGGCACGCCGGGGATCCAGCGCACCGGGCGAATGCAGGCGTACAGATCCAGCACCTGGCGCAGCGTGACGTTGAGCGAGCGGATGCCGCCGCCCACCGGCGTGGTCAGCGGACCCTTGATGCCGACCTTGAATTCCCGCAGCGCCCGCAGCGTCTCGTCCGGCAGCCATTCTCCGGTCACCGATACGGACTTCTCGCCCGCGTACACCTCCATCCAGGAGATGCGGCGCGTGCCTCCCGACGCGCGCTCGACCGCCGCATCCAGCACCCGGCGCGCGGCACGCCAGATGTCGGGGCCGGTGCCATCCCCCTCGATGAACGGAACGATCGGCTGCTCCGGCACGAGGAGCCGGCCTTCCCGAACCTCGATCGGCTCTCCCTCTTCAGGGATTCTGATGAACCGGTAGTTCATTGAGTTGACAGTTGACAGTTGTCAGTTGTCAGTCGACAGTAAACAGTCGACAGCTTCAGACGCCCGGAAGAAACTGTTAACTGTCAACTGTCAACTGTGAACTGATAGGGTCACATCCGCTCCTCGATCGGTACCACCTTCTTGTTCAACGGCCCGATGTAGTCAGAATCGGGCCGAATCAATCGGTTGTCCTGGAGCTGCTCCATCACGTGCGCCGTCCAGCCGGCGGCGCGCGCGCAGGCGAACACGTTGGTGAACAGGTCCGTGGGAATACCCAGTGTGTAGTAGACGGACGCGCTGAAGAAGTCCACGTTGGGATAGATCGGCTTGCCGCGGCGGTCCATCTCCTCGCGCATGACCGCCTGCACGCGCTCGGAGATCTCGAGCCAGGCGTGGCCGCCTCGCGCGGCGAGCTCCTCGGCCAGCCGTTTCAGGATCGGCGCCCGCGGGTCCAGCGTGCGGTAGACACGGTGGCCGAAGCCCATGACCTTCTCGCCCCGGCCGAGCGCCGCCCGCACCCACGACTCCGCGTGGGCCGGCTCCCCGATCGACCTGAGCATCTCCATCACCTGCTCGTTGGCGCCGCCGTGCAGTGGCCCCTTGAGTGTGCCGATCGCGGAGCAGATCGCGGAATAGATGTCGGAGAGCGTGGCGATGGTGACGCGCGCGGCGAAGGTGGAAGCGTTCATGCCGTGCTCGGCGTGCAGCGTGAGGGCCGTGTCCACGATGCGCGCGCTCAGCTCATCCGGCTCCTCGCCCTTCAGCAGGTAGAGCAGGTTGGCCGCGTGGCCCAGATCGGGGCGCGGCTCGACGGGCTCGCCGCCGCTGCGCAGGCGCGCGAACGCCGCCGTGATCGTGATCATCTTCGCCGTGATGCGGAGTGCCTTCCGGTAATTCGCTTCCGGCGAGCTCGTCTCCGCCTCGGGATCGAAGCTGGCCAGCGCGGATACGGCCGTGCGCAGCGCGGCCATGGGGTGCGTATCGTGCGGCAGCTGCCGGAGCAGGTCGAGCAGGCGTGGCGGGAGGGGCCGCTCCTCTGCCAGTCGCCTCTTCAGTTGCGCGAGCTGGCCCCGGTTCGGCAGCTCGCCGTGCCAGAGCAGGTAGCAGACCTCCTCGAACGTCGTGTTC
>JACQPS010000145.1 GCA_016207445.1 Gemmatimonadota bacterium
AGAAAGAAGTCATGCCGACGGATGCTTGCGTGCATTTCTACGAGTGCTCCGGCTGCGGTGCGGTGTTGAAGCCCCGAGCGGGCGACTGCTGCGTTTTCTGTTCGTATGGCACTGTCAAGTGCCCGCCGCAACAGAGCGCATAGGGGCGGCGCAGGACGGCATGCCCGGCGGTTCCCAGTGATGGACCTGGAACCGCGCTTTGGCCGTTCCGCCGCATGAATCCGGAAACCTCACGGGCGGCTCACCGGTTCACGGGAGCATGTGGATGCAATCGACAGCCGATTTCGCGCAATGGCTCGGCCCGGGCGACGCCGAAGCGCTGGACGCGCTCCGGCCCGTGCTCGCGCTGCGCCTCGATCCGATGCTGGCGACGGCGGTCGCCATGGCCGGGGCGCTCCTGCTCGCGATTCCGGTGACCTGGGTGTACGCGCGCACGCGGACCGGCCGGCTCGCCGATCGGTCGGTGCTCGAGACGATCCTGGTGCTGCCCGTGGCGGTCGCGGCCATCGTGATGGTGGTGCAGAACAGCATCGCGCTGGCGTTCAGCCTGGCGGGCATCGTGGCCGCGGTCCGCTTCCGCAGCGCGCTCAAGGACACGAAGGACGCGGTCTTCCTCTTCATCGCGATCGGCATCGGCATCGCGGCCGGCAGCCGCGCGCTGGACGTCGCGCTGGTGATGTCCTTGTTGTTCACGGCCACGATGCTGGGCGCGGCATCTTTCGAGAGCATGCGAGGGACGCTCTCCGGAACGCGCGCCGCACCCGCCGCGCGTGCGCCGCTGCGGCTCGGCAAGCGCCGCACGGCCATCCTGCTGGTCCACGCCGCGCAACGGAAGGGTGCGGAGGCAGCCGTCGAGCCGGTGCTCGACAACAACGCCAAGAGCTGGATCCTGGCCGATGCGGCCGAGACCGCCGATGGACGGACGGCGCTGAAGTACTGGCTGCGGCTGCGGAAAAGCGTGAGCCCGGCCGACCTGCTGGCGGAGCTGCGCGCGGCGGGCCAGCGCGCCGACTTCTCCATCGAGCTGCACGCCGCCGAGGCCGCCGAGCCCGCGGCAGTCGGGCTATGAGCGCGCGTCACGTGTTGCGGCGCGTAGTCGTGCTCGCGGCGGCCGTTGGTCTGCCGCTGCTCGGTGCGTGCGACGCGCCCTCCGCCGCTCTCCCCGCGCCCAGCACGCACGCGGCCGCCGCGCCCGATACGGCGTTCACGCTCTTCCTGATCGGTGATGCGGGCGCGAACCGGGGCGGGGCGGAGCCGGTGCTGCAGGCGCTGGCGCGCGCCGCCGCCGCGGCGCCGCAGCGCACGCTCATCGCGTTCCTCGGCGACAACGCTTATCCGCACGGCCTGCCGCCGCTGGGCTCGCCCTTGCGCGCGGATGCGGAGCGGCGGCTGAACCTGCAGCTCGATGTGGTGCGCCGCACGGGCGCGCGCGCGCTGTTCCTGCCGGGCAATCACGACTGGGATCACGACGCGCCCGACGGCAGGGACGCGATCCGCCGGCAGGCGAGCTATCTCACCGAGAAGGGCGGCGGCCGCGTCCAGTTTCTGCCCGCCCAGGGCTGTCCCGGTCCGGCAGTGCGGGAGGCGGGCTCGGCCCTTCGGCTCGTGATCCTCGACACACAGTGGTGGCTGCGCGAGGCGGCGAAGCCGACGGGTCCGGACTCTGCGTGCCCCGCGGATGCGCCCGCCGAGGCGGCCGAGCAGTTGCGTGCCGCTGTAGCCGGCGCGCGCGGCCGCCATGTCATCGTGCTCGCGCATCACCCGCTCGCCTCCGGCGGGCCGCACGGCGGTGACTTCGACTGGCACGACCATGTCTTCCCGCTGCGCGAGCTCGATGCGCGCCTGTGGATCCCGCTGCCGGGGATCGGCTCGCTCTATCCGCTCGCGCGCAGGCGGGGCGTCAGCGCGCAGGACCTGAGCAGCAAGGCGAACGTCCGCATGCGCCAGCTCATCGAGCGGGCACTCGCGGGCGCGCCGCTCATCTACGCGTCCGGCCACGAGCACAGTCTCCAGGTGATCCGCGGCACGGCGGCCCGCTACTACCTGGTTTCCGGCTCGGGCACGTTCGACCACACCGAGCCTGTCGAGCCGATCGAGGGCACGCTGCTCGCCTGGCGCGCGAGCGGCTTCATGCGTCTGGATGTGACCGCGGACCGGCGCGTCCGCCTCGCCGTCATCGCGGTGGAAGGCAGCGGGGGCGCGCGCGAGCTTTTCGCTCGCTGGCTTACGGAGGCGTCGTCATGACCCGCCGGGCATCGCTCCGCGACTGGATGCGCGGGGGGCGCGTGGCCGTGGTGGTGCTCGCGTTCGGCCCGGCGCCGCTCGGCACGCTCGCAGCGCAGACGGCGCCGGTGGCGAGCACGGTGCGGGTCGCTCCCGGCCCGCAGTACGAAGCCGGCTGGCTTCACCGCCTACTCCTCGGTGGCGGCTACCGTGAGTTGTGGACGACGCCGCTCGAGGCGGAGCCACTCGACCTCGCGACCTTCGGCGCCGGCCTCACGCCGCACGCGCGCGGCGGCGGGTTCCAGACGCGCTCGCTCCGCTTCCACGGGGGCGATGGCCGCGAGTACGCGTTCCGCAGCCTGGACAAGGACCCCGGCCCGACGCTGCGGCCCGAGCTGCGCGGCACGATCGTGCACGCGCTCTACCGCGACCAGACCAGCGCGGCGTTTCCCGCCGGTGCGCTGCTGGCCGCGCCGCTCGCGCGTGCGGCCGGCGTGCTCCATGCCGCGCCACGGCTGGTCGTGATGCCGGATGACCCCGGGCTGGGCGAGTTCCGCGCGGAGTTCGCCGGCATGCTCGGCACGATCGAGGAGCGTCCGGACGAGACGAGCGATGGGCGGCCCGGCTTCGCGGGCGCGGCACATGTCATCGGCACGGAGCGGCTGCTCGAGCGCATCGCGCGTACGAGCCGCGAGCGCGTCGATGCGCGCGCGTACCTGACGGCGCGGCTTCGGGAACTCCTGATCGGGGACTGGGACCGCCACGAGGACCAGTGGCGCTGGGCCGGCTACCCGGGGGGGGATGGCTGGATCTGGCGGCCGATCGCGCGCGACCGCGACCAGGCGTTCAGCAGCTACGGGGGCTGGCTGCTCGCCCTGGCGCGCGTGCCCGAGCCGAAGCTCGTGCGCTTCCAGGCCAGGTATCCCGATCCCATGGCACTGAGCTGGCAGTCGCTGGCGCTCGACCGCCGCCTGCTCGCCGAGCTCGACTGGCCCGCGTGGGATTCGGCAGCCGCGCAGCTCGTGAGCGCAATCCCGGATTCGGTGCTCGAACGGGCCGTGTCGGCACTCCCGCCGGCGCACGCAGACTTCGCCGCGCGCACGCTGCTGCCCGTGCTGCGCGCACGCCGCGACCGACTGCCCGAAGCGGCGCGGCAATTCTACGACTGGCTCTCGGGCGCAGTCGACGTGCACGCGACCGACGAGCGCGACCTCGCGCTGGTCGAGCGCGGGCTCGATGGGAGCGAGCAGGTCACGCTGTCGCGCGCGAGCGGGGTGGAGGACGACGTCGTCGCCCCCTATTTCCGGCGGCGCTTCGATCCGCACGTCACGCGCGAGATCCGCCTCTACCTGCACGGCCGCGACGACCGCGTGACCGTGCACGGTGAGGCACAGAGCAGCATTCTCGTGCGCATCGTCGGCGGCCATGGCGATGACGCGGTGACGGACTCCTCCCGCGTCGCCGGCCGCGGGCGCACCACGCTGGTATACTACGACGACCACGGCCGGAATCGCGTGCTCGGCGCGGAGACACGCTTCGACGCGCGTCCGAACGCCGCGCCGCGCCGCAAGGCCCCGCGCGGGCCCGAGGATTGGGGCGTGCGCTCGCTGCCGCTTCCCTGGATCGACGTCGACCCCGACCGGGGGCTCTTGCTCGGGCTGGGCGTGCAGCGCACGCGCTACGGCTTTCGCCAGAGCCCGTACGCGAGCCGCACGGTGCTGCGCGCAGGCTACGCCTTCGCGGCGGAAGGCGTGCGCCTGCAGTACCGCGCCGACTTTCATCCCGCGATGTCGCGCCGCGAAACCTGGGTGGCGCTGTTCGCGTCGAACGCGGAGTTCCTGCGCTTCCACGGCTACGGCAACGAGACCCGTGAGGAGCGCAGCGAGAACGAGTTCCGCGTCGACCAGCGCGTGCTTCGCCTGGAGGCCGGGTCGCGCCTGCCGGTCACGGAGCGGCTGGCGCTTTCGTTCGGCTCGGTGCTGGAGTGGCAGGACACGGACGCGGCGCCGAACGGCCTGCTCGAGGAGACGCGGCCCTACGGCGTGGGCGAATTCGGCGCATTGGGCGTGAGCGCGGCCGTGGAGCTGGACACGCGCGACCACCGTCGCTTCGCGACGCGGGGCCTGCGGCTGCGCGCGGACGCGAGCGCGTACCCGCCGCTCTGGGATGCCGAGCAGGCGTTTGGCACGGTGCGGTTGGAGGCCGCGGCGCACCTCGGCTTGCGCGGGGAAGACGCCGTGCTCGCGCTGCGCGGCGGCGGCGAGCGCACCTGGGGCCTCGTGCCGCTCCAGCACGCCGCGTTTCTGGGCGGACGGAACCTGCTGCACGGCTACCGCGAGCAGCGCTTCGCGGGCGATGCCGCCGTGTACGGCAACGCGGAGCTGCGGCTATCGCTGGGGGAGGCGCGTGTCGCGGTGCCGGAGGAATACGGCGTGTTCGCGCTCGCGGACCTCGGCCGGGTCTTCCTGGACGGCGAGCGCTCCGACCAGTGGCACGGCGCGCTGGGCGCCGGGATCTGGCTCGCACTGGTCGATCGCGCCAACACGCTGAGCCTCGCCGTGGCACGCGGCGAGCGCACGGCCGTGTACGCCCGACTCGGCTTCATGAGTTGAGCTGGGGGGGATCCCGTGGGTGCGCGAGTCACGTTGACTTTCGGCGTGCCGAGCAGCGAGCTGCTCGACCGGCTGGCCGCCTTGCCTGCGCTGTACGGCCATC
>JACQPS010000003.1 GCA_016207445.1 Gemmatimonadota bacterium
GAAGCCGGCAAGGGAATCGATGGCGGGATCATGGCCGCACCGCAGGGCCAATCCAACGGCCTGACCTTCTACATCGAGGTGGACGACCTGCGCAAGTACCTGGAGCGGATCGAGAAGGCGGGCGGCAAGACCATCGTGCCGCCGACCGACATCCCGAAGGTGGTCAGCTTCGCGCTGTTCCAGGACCCGCAGGGGAACGTGGTGGGGCTGGTCGCGAGCGCGATTCCCGAGTGAGCGCCGTGCTTGCAAGCGAGCCCGACGCCCGAAGGCGGCGGGCCCGGCCCAACCCACAGGCGCGCCGGACGACGCCGCGTCCCGACCGCGCCGGCGCGATCCGCGTCGCATGAGCCGACCATCCGTGGGCCTGGCGCTGATCGCGGCGATGGCGGGTTTTGCCGCGCTCGTCTTCCCGTCGCTCCCGGCCCGCATCGCCGTGCACTGGAACTGGGCGGGCGAGGTGGACGGGTGGATGAATCGCTTTCCGGCCGCGTTCCTCGTCCCCGCCCTGGCGCTGGTGCTGTGGGCGCTCTTGCGCTGGCTGCCGCGACTCGACCCGCGCGTCGCCCACTACGAGTCGTTCTGGGACACGTATCACCTGCTCGTCAACCTGATCATCTTTTTTCTGGCGCTCGTACACGCGCTCGTGCTCGGCTACGCCCTCGGCTGGGCGGTGGACGTCACTTCCGTCGTGCTCGCGCTGGTGGGAATCCTCTTCGTCGTGCTCGGCCACTACCTGCCGCGCGTGCGCTCCAACTGGTGGCTGGGCGTGCGCACGCCCTGGGCGCTGGAGAGCGAGCGGGTCTGGGCGGAGACGCATCGCCTGGCAGGCCGGACTTTCGTGGCCGGCGGGATCGTCACGGTGGCTGCCGCGCTGCTGCCGCACCCGCTGCGCCCCTGGGTGGCGCTCGCCGGCCTGCTGCTCGGCGGCCTCACGCCGGCGGTCTACTCCTACTTCTCCTGGCGGCGCGAGCACCGGGCCGCCTGATCCGCTTCCAGGACGGCATGGCGCCGTGCAGCCGGCGGGCTGCACGGCGCTTCAGGTCCGAGCCTTCCGTCGGAACAGGTGCGTCGCAGGGCGGCTCGCGCGCTCGTCAGCGCTGCGACGAAGGGCGCGCCGCGCCGCCGGCTCTCCGCGTGCAGCGCGAGGACCTGCTGTACCGCCTGCGCGTCATCACGCTCCAGCTCCCGGCGCTGCGGCAGCGGCGCGAGGATATCCCGGCGCTGGCGGCGCACTTCATCGCCGAGTTCGGCGCGCGCCACGGCCGCGCCGTACGCGAAGTGAGCGAGGAAGCGCGGCGCCGCGCGCTCGAGGCATTCGAGCGCTCGTTCCTCGCCGCCGCGCTCGAGCGCCACGGTGGCAACGTCTCCCGTACCGCGCGCGCGCTCGGACTGCACCGCCAGAGTCTCCAGAAGATGCTGCGCCGCCGCGGTCTGGCGGGGGAGTAGGAGCCGCTTGACTATGTTGCGTCCGGAGCGCAGCTTGCGCGCGTTTCGCTCCAAGCGCGCAACCCGCTGACCCAGAGGAAATCGCCTGGCCAACCTTCTGACCCTCGCCCGCGTCCTGCTCATCTTTCTGGTCATCGCGGTCTGGGCACGGCAGAGCACCGTGCAGTGGCTCTGGCTGGACCTGCTCATGGTGCCGGTCCTGGCGTGGGCCATCTTCATGGATTCACTGGACGGCTGGGTCGCGCGCCGGCGCAAGGAGGAGTCGGAGGCGGGCGCGCTCTTCGATATCGCGGGCGACCGCATCGTCGAGCTGGCGCTCTGGGTCTTCTTCGCGATCCGGCGCGATCCGCTCGGTCAGCCCTTCGTGCCGTTCTGGGTGCCGCTCGTCATGATCACGCGCACGGTGCTGACCGATCTGGTGCGGAGCGTGGCGTTCAAGGAGGGGCGCACGCCGTTCGGCGAGAAGACGCTGCAGGAGGCCGCCTGGGCGCGGGCGTTGACCAGCGCGCGCTGGAGCCGCGCCGTCTACGGGATCATGAAGGCGGTGACGTTCTGCGCGCTGGGCATCGTGTACGCATGGCACGACACGGCGAGCGGCGGCGGCTGGGCCGGTGCCTTCCGCGCCGCGACGCGGGCGCTGGTGTACGCGACGACGTTCTTCGGCGTGCTGCGCGGCGTGCCCGTGCTCTGGGAGGGGCGCCGATACTTTCGTTCACAGGTCAAGAGCCATGAGACCTAGGTGGTTCGGGACCATGAAGTTCTCCGGCCTCGTCCTCGCTCTGCTGCTGGCCGCGGCGGCGGGCCGCGCGGACGCCCAGGACGTGCTCGACCAGGGTGGCTTCGTGCTGCGGATCGGCAGCGACACGCTGGCGATCGAGCGGTTCACACGCGGTGCGGGCGTGGTGCGCGGCGAGCTCGCGGTGCGCATGCAGGGCGTGCGCGTGGCTTTCACGCTCGGCGTCCAGGCGGACGAGGCGGTCTCGCGCTTCGAGCTGACCGTGCGCCGCCAGGCCGCGCCCGAAGACGCGCCGCCCGAGCAGCGGCTCACGATTGCGTTTCAGGCCGACAGCGCCGTCATGGAGTC
>JACQPS010000150.1 GCA_016207445.1 Gemmatimonadota bacterium
TCCCGTCTGCGGCGACCGCATACGCCTCGAGCTGCGGCTGGTCGACGGCGCCATCGAGGCCGCACGCTTCCGCGGCGATGCGTGCATCATCAGCATCGCGTCCGCTTCCATCCTGACGGAGCTGCTGCACGGCATGCTCGTGGCCGACGCCGCAGCCCTGAAGGCGGAGACGCTCCTGGCCGCCCTCGACGCCGAGATCCGGCCCGAACGCGTGTCCTGCGCACTCCTGCCACTCGATGCGCTCCGCGCCGCGTTGCGCGGCGCCAACGGCGGCGAGCCATAGCCGCCGCGCAAGCCGGCGCGTAACGCGGCGCGCAGCGTCAGCTCCGGGCGTCTCCTCAGGGGATGACGTCGACCGCGAGCGACCGTCACGACGCGGTCCACCTTACGGCGTGCCAGGTGGCGAGCCCACCCGCGAACAGGGCCAGAGGTGACATGACAAGGCTTCGTTCAGTCCGGACATGGGCGGCTCAGGGGCTCCCACCACGCCGAGAAGCGCGATCACGAGAAGAAAGGTCGAGGAAGCTACCAGAAAGGTGAGACCCGCTCACTTCTCATCCTTCCTTGGCCAATTCACGGCACCGGTCGCTGTTCCTCGACGCGCTGACGCTCGCCGACCTGGAGCGCGTCGTAGGCAAGCGGATTCGCTACTACAACGGTCCGCGCAGGCACTCAGCTCTGGGCAACCGCGCTCCGCTCACCTTTCTGGCGAGCCTCACCCCCAAGGCTGAGGCAACACAAGAACTGGCGGTCAGCCCTGTCCAAGAGACGGGGCGCACCTCTGGCTCCCACCGCCAGCAGCCGCGTGGCATTTGTGTTTTTCCCGGATTCGCTGTACGGCACGCATGGGTGGCGTCCTCCTGACTGTGAGTGAGGTGTCCAATGAAACGCGTTCCTTATCTGCTTGGTCTGATTCTCGTGCTTGGTGCCGCCGCTTGGAGTAACGTGCACAACGCAGCGCGCACGCTGATGATCACCTACTCGGACGGTCATGTGCAGACTGTCGCGCTCGACCGAGACGCGTCAACGATCACAGCGCTCCGATTCGGCGAGGAGCGACTCCGGGACCTGAGCGGCCAGTGGCAGATGCGAATCGTAGACCCCTACGCGTCCTACGTTTTCGATGCGACCCTCACGCCGACCGGGCCCGAACGGTGGCAGGTGGAGATGATCCTCCGGGAGACCGATCACGCTTTCCATCGCACCCGGCTCGGTGTGCGGATGACCGACTGCATCATCACGGCTGAGCGCGAACGGGTTGTCATGATTTGTGACGGGTACGACCCGAATCCCTCAGTCCAGGGGAGGTACCATGCGGAGTATGAAGGAGCGTTTGACGCGGAGGGGGTATTGCGCGGGACAGGCCGGCACGCGGGTGGCTTGAGCCACTCGACTCGTTTGGAGATGCGCCGGCGCTAGCGGAACGCTGAAGGAAGCCGGCGGCGGAAGGGCTTGCGGGCACCGGCGCGCCGTTCAGTTGATCCCGATCTCCGGTTGGGGCGCCTGCGGCTCCTCGTTCGGCCGCTGCGGGATGCGCGGCGGGCGGCCGAAGTTGTAGCTGAAGGTGAGGAATACGCCGCGCGCGCCGAAGCGCCGCGTGCTCTCCTGGGTGTGACGCTCGTCGCTCGTGCGGAAGGAGAAGCGCATGCGGTCGAAGGGGTCGATCACGTTCATCGTGATGCTGGCCCGTTCGCCGAGCAGCTTCTGCCGCAGCGACAGGTGGGTCATCATCATGCCGGAGAGACGCCCCTGCTCGACGTCCATGGGCGCGCGGTACATGAAGAAGCCCTGCGCGTCCAGGCCGGGCAGCAGCCGCACCATCAGGCTCGCGCGCGCGGACCAGGACACCGCATCGCTCGAGAGGCTCTCGGCCACGTTGCTGCCGTCCGTCGTCAGCTCGAACACGTTCACGCCGGCGAAGCCGTTGATCCTGCCGAGGCGCACGGAACCTGTGACGTCCGCGCCCCACGATGCGCTGGTCGCGAGATTCCGGAACGAGGTCGTGGAAACCCCATCGTCGGACACGGTCTTGATGCGGCGTACGACGTCGATCGTGCGCCGGCAGTACGGAGTGACCTGGAGGCTCCCGGCCGCGCCGTACAGCTGGTAGCCGAGCTCGAACGCGTGCGTGTACTCGGGCCGCAGAGTCGGGTTGCCCACGAACAGGTTGAGCGGATCCTCGTAAAAGGCGAACGGGTTGAGCAGGCGCGTGTCCGGCCGCTGGACGCGCTTCGAGTAGCTGGCCTTCACCTGCCGGTTCTCGGCGAGATGGTACGCGATCAGCCCACTCGGGAATACGCTGGTGTAGTCGTTCTCGTAGGAGGCGCCCGTAGTCTTCAGGCGAAAATCCGTCCCGGCCCGTTCCAGCCGCAGCCCCGCCTGCAGGTCGAAGCGCCCCAGCCGATGGTTCAACACGCCGTACACGGCGTGCACCTGCTCGCCATACTCGAACGCGTTGCTGCGCCCCGTATCCGGGATGTAGGCGCCGACACCGTACGAGAAAACGGCCGCGCCGAAATCGTTGTCGAGTCGGCGCAGCGTTCCTTTGAACCCCATCTCCAGGCGCGTGGCCACGCCGAGCGGCCGCACGTAATCCGCCTGGAGCGTGGCGTTTCGGCTGAGCGCGTCCAGGTTATTGCTCTCCCGTGCCGGCGGGTCCCCCATCGGATCTCCGGCCAGCGTGAGCTCCTGCTGCGTGAACCGGCTGCCTACCTCGTTGTGGGAGCGTGTGAAGCGCAGCTGGGCCGAGAGCTCGTGGCGGCGTGGCCCCTGCACGCGCTTGAACGACAGCGCGTAGTCCAGGGTCAGACCGTCGTTCTCGCTCGTGGTCCGGCGCGTGAAGCGAACGGTCGGCTCACGCGCGGCATCCAGCTCCGTGGTGCGGTTGGTCGACGTCGACTCGAACCCGCGCTGGCTCAGGAGCAGCGAGGAGGAGAGGACGTCCTTCTCGCCGAGACGCAGCTCGCTGCCGCCGTTGAAGGTGTGCGAGCGCATGCGGAACACCCCGTCGAGCTCCTGGTGCAAGGACGTCACCGGATCGTGAAAGCGATTCTCCCGGAAGTTGGAGCCGCTGGTCCCGCGCCGATCGGAGAAAAAGCCGTAGTTGCCGAACAGCGTGAGCGCGCCCTTCTGGTAGCCGAGGTTGCCGGAGGCGTTGATGCGATCGCCGGTGCCACCGCCTGCGAGCAGGCCGCCGCTCGTGCCGAGGTCCGTGTTCTGCCGCAGCACCAGGTTCAGGATCCCCGCCATCCCCTCGGGATCGTACTTCGCCGAAGGGTTCGGGATGACCTCGACGTGGTCGATCATGCTCGAGGGCAACTGCTGGAGGAAGGCCGCGAGCTGCTGCCCCCGCATGGGCGTGGGGCGCCCGTTGATGTGCACGGCCACGTTGGCGTTGCCGCGCAGGCTGACGTTGCCGTCGATGTCGACGTCGACCGCCGGGACATTCCGCAGCACGTCGACGGCGGTGCCGCCGGCCGCGGCGGGCATGTCTTTGACCAGGTACGTGTTTCGGTCGGGCGCGAGCACGGCCTGGGCCCGCTCGGCTGTGACCTGCAGACCTTCCAGTTGCACGGCGGCACGTGCGAGTCGGACCTGACCCAGGTCCACGCGCGGGCTCGCCGGCGAGATCAGGAGCTCGGCCGTGTGCGGCGCGTAGCCGATGAAGCTGACCCGCACGGAGTACTTACCCGGCCGGAGACCGTCTACCCGAAAGGCGCCGTCCGGCCCGGCCAGGGCCCCCGCCGCGAGCGCGGAATCCGCGGCGCTCCGGAGCGACACCGCCGCCGCGGCGAGCGGCTGGCCGGTCTCGGCGTCGAGCACGGTTCCACGGATCTGGCCCGCCGGCGGGCCGCTCGTGCGCGGCGGCGCGGGCACCTGCCCCAGCGCCGGCGTTGCCACGCCCGTCAGTATCGTGAAAAGGACGACTGTGCCGGTGCGCTTCATGGGTTCGCCTGGTGTGAGGACCGACGGAGGGACGGTCCGACCGCGCGGGCTGAACGAACCCGCTTGCTGCCGCTGGCATGCCGCCCGGATCGTCGGGGTTGCCGAGAAAATGACAGGCCCCGCCCGATCTACCAATAATCGGACGGGGCATTCCTGTTGCCCGATGGGCCGCGGATTTTCATGCTCGTCGGGCCGGTCGGCCTCTTCTGCTATCGCTGTGCCCAGCCGCGCACCCTACCCTGCTCGCCACCGATGGCGCTTGCCCGACCCGGGCAGCTGCACGGGCGGGCGGGCGGGACAGGTCGATTCGAGAGCGCCGTGGAGCCGGAAATCGTCTACACCTGGGAGCGACGTCCCGAGTACCGCGCGACCCTGCAGTTCAGCCGCTCTTTGGGCCGCGTGCTCGCGAGTCTTCCTCGCCGGGTGCGGTGGAAGTGTGAACGCCCGCTCGTCCGGGGCGCTACGATGATCGGGATCGGCATCGCTGGAGCCAACGCCGATCCCTGCCCCGGCGAGCTGATCTCGTGCGAGGAGCGCGAGGCTTTCCGCGACGCCGCACTCGAGGCGGTCCGGCTGTGCAGGGAAGGACTCGAGACGCTGCGCGAGACTGGATTCGGCAGCCGTCCCGATCTGCTCGTTACGCTCGAGCTGCTGGAACGGATCGAATCGGGGCTGAAGACTTGAGGGCGTACGGCGCGCAGCCGAACGGCCGCCCCCGAAGGAAACCGGCTCCGACGCGGATATACGTCCAAGCCGGGACCCGCCCACTGGGACTCCGCCGTCGCACGGGCTCGA
>JACQPS010000153.1 GCA_016207445.1 Gemmatimonadota bacterium
CTACGATCAGTTCGCCGGCCTCAGCTACGAGGTGCTCGGCTCGCGCGGCGCGCTGCCCCGGCAGCCCGCAGCGCTGGGCGTGGGCTACGTCAGCGGCACGTCGGCGGGAGAGATGTGATGCACGACGTCGGCGCCCTCTCACGCACGGCCTTCCTGATCGTCTCGGCCACGATGGTGGTCGGAGTCTTCACGTTGATCATGGTCGCGGTGGCGCTGTTCACGCTGCTCGAGCGCCGGCTCTCGGCGTGGATCCAGGACCGGCTGGGCCCGAACCGCGTCGGCCCGCAGGGCATCCTGCAGCCGGTCGCGGACGGCTTGAAGAACCTGCTCAAGGAGGAGACGTACCCGGCCCAGGCCTCGCGCATCTACTTCCTGCTCGCACCCATGCTCTCGATCACGCCGGCGCTGATCACGTTCGCCGTCGTGCCGTTCGCGGCGCCGTTGCCGACGCCGTGGGGTCTGGTCGAGATGGTGATCGCCGATCTGCCGATCGGCATCCTCTATATTCTGGCCCTGACCAGCCTGGGCGTGTACGGCATCGTGATGGCGGGCTGGTCGTCCAACAACAAGTACGCGTTCCTGGGCGGGCTGCGCGCCAGCGCGCAGATGGTGAGCTACGAGGTCGGCCTGGGGCTGAGCCTGATCCCCGTGTTCATGCTCGCGGGCAACGTCACGCTCACGCAGGTCGTGTGGACGCAGCAGGAGGAGTTGGGGCTCTGGCTCGCGCTGCCGCTCGGGCTCGCCTTCTTCCTGTTCGTCATCTCGGCGTTCGCCGAGACGAACCGGCTGCCGTTCGATCTCGCGGAAGCGGAGTCCGAGCTCATCACCGGCTACCACACCGAGTACTCGTCCATGAAGTTCAGCATGTTCTTCATCGCCGAGTACTCGAACGTGCTGACGGCGTCCGCGCTCATGGCCACGCTCTTCCTGGGCGGTTGGGACATCCCGTTCTGGCAGGGCGACGACATGCGTGTGGTCGCGCCCGGCGTCGTGCAGGGCGCGCTGCCGGCCTGGTGGAAGACCCTGCTCACGCTGGGCGTTTTCGCCGGCAAAACGGTCTTCTTCGTGTTTCTGTTCATGTGGGTGCGCTGGACCGTGCCGCGCTTCCGCTACGACCAGGTCATGCACCTGGGGTGGAAGGTGATGCTGCCGACGGCCCTGGCCTACATCACGCTGGTGGGCACGAGCATGCTGGTGCTCGATGCGCTCGACGTGCCGTTCGGGCTCCGCTACGGCTTGTTTCTGACCGCCGTGAATCTGGTCGCCGCCATCGTCTTCCTCTGGTTGCTCGATCGGGATCGCGTGATCGGCGGGGCCACGTACCGGCGACTGCCGCGCACGGCGCTGCGCCGGGAGCCGCCGCTCGTGACGGCGGGTGAGGGAGTCGTGCTGCCGAATGATGGAACGTGATGACATGAGGGACGACCAGATGGGGGTCTCGTGGCGATCGGAGTGAAAGTTGTCCGGCGACCGTCGGGCACGACGTCGTACCTCAGGGCCACCCTGAAGGGGATGGCGCTGACCTTCAAGCACCTGGTCGACCCGCGTAAGGTCACGCTCCAGTACCCGGACGAGAAGCCCGAGCTCGCGCCGCGCTGGCGTGGCACGCATCGCATGGCCGTGCACGCGGACGGCCGCCCGAAATGCGTGGCTTGCGGGCTCTGCCCGACGATCTGCCCGGCGAACTGCATCCGCCTGGTTCCGGGCGAGGACGACCAGGGGAACCGCTATCCGATCGTGTACGAGATCGATGAATTCCGCTGCATTTTCTGCGGGATGTGCCAGGAAGTCTGCCCGGTGGAAGCGATCCATGTCGGGCAGGACTACGAGAATTCGGAGTACACACGCGAGCGCTTCGTGTATGATCTCGATCGGCTCATGGCGCAGGACCACCCGCTGACCGCGCTCTGGGATCCCAGCGATCCCCTTTCCGAATGAGCGACCTGCTCTGGTGGGTGTTCGCCTCGCTGGCGATCGGCGGGGGGCTGGGCATGGTGACGCGCAAGAACCCGATCGCCAGTCTGCTCTTTCTGGTACTGACCTTCTTCAGCCTGGCCGCGCTGTACGTGCTCCTGGGCGCGCACTTCATCGCCGCCATCCAGGTCATCGTCTACGCCGGCGCCATCATGGTGCTGTTCCTGTTCGTCATCATGCTGCTGAACCTCGGGCACGACTACCGGCCGGATGTGCGGGGTGGCGCCTGGATCGTCGCCGGGTTCGCCACGGCCGGGCTCACGGGCTGGCTGCTCACGCGCGTGTTGACCACCGAGGGCGCCGTGGTCGCGCAGGGGGGAGAGCTCGAGATCGCCGCGGCGGTGCGCGAGTGGAACGCCGTCGGCGCGATCGCGCTGCCGCTGTTCCGGGACTACCTGGTGCCATTCGAGCTGACGTCGGTGCTGCTGCTGGTCGCCATCATCGGCGCGGTCCTGCTCGCGAAGCGGAGGGTGTGACGTGCTGACCCGCTCGCTCGTGCTCTCCGCGATCCTGTTCGGGCTCGGCGTCGCCGGCGTGGTTGTGCGCCGCAACGCGATCATCCTATTCATGTGCATCGAGCTCATGCTCAATGCCGTGAATCTGGCATTCGTGGCGCTGTCCCGCGCCGCCGGCATCGAAGGGCAGATCTTTGTGTTCTTCGTCATGACCGTGGCGGCGGCGGAAGCGGCCGTCGGGCTGGCGATCATCATCTCCATCTTCCGGCATGCCGAGACGGTGGACATGAAGAACTTCAACCTGCTGCGGTGGTGATGGAGCACGCGGGGTTCCGGCCCGTCCTGCTCGGTTTGATCGTTCTGCTCCCGCTCGCCGGCTTCGTGATCAACGGCGCAGTGGCCCTGCTCGCGCCCGCGCGCAAGCGGATCGTCACCTGGGCCGGCCCCGGCGTCCTCGCGCTCGCCTTCGCGCTCGCCCTCGTGAACTTCTTCGGCATGCTGGGCGTGGAGCTGGAGCAGGCCATCGTCCGCGACTACTGGTCCTGGATGCCGGTGGGAAACCTGGAGGTCGCGGCGGCGCTGCAGCTCGATCAACTCTCGATGCTGATGACGCTGATCGTCACCGGCGTGTCTTTCGTGATCCACGTCTACAGCGTCGGCTACATGGGGGATGATCCGGGGTACGCGCGCTACTTCGCGTACCTGAATCTGTTCGTCTTCTTCATGCTCGTGCTGGTGCTCGGCGCCAACTTCCCGGTCATGTTCGTGGGTTGGGAGGGCGTCGGGCTCTGCAGCTATCTGCTGATCGGGTTCTGGTTCCGGGACCGGGAGAAGGCGGACGCGGGCAAGAAGGCGTTCATCGTGAACCGGATCGGCGACCTCGGCTTCATGGTCGCCATGCTGCTCCTGTTCACGAACCTGGGATCGCTCGACTTCGAGGAAGTCTTCCGCGCCGCTCCCGCCACCCTCGCCTATGGCGGCGCGCTGGTGACCACGATCACGCTGTTCCTGTTCCTGGGTGCGACGGGGAAGAGCGCGCAGATCCCTCTGTATATCTGGCTGCCGGACGCGATGGCCGGCCCGACGCCGGTGAGCGCGTTGATCCACGCGGCCACCATGGTCACGGCGGGCGTATACATGGTGGCGCGTACGGGCGTGCTGTTCGCGCTGGCGCCGGTCTCGATGATCGTCGTGGCGGGCATCGGCGCACTGACGGCGCTATTCGCCGCGACCATCGGCCTCGCGCAATACGACATCAAGAAGGTGCTGGCGTACTCCACGGTGTCGCAGCTCGGCTACATGTTCCTGGCCGTCGGCGTGGGGGCGTTCGGCACCGGCATGTTCCACCTCATGACACACGCGTTCTTCAAGGCGCTGCTGTTCCGCGGGTCGGGGGCGGTGATCCATGCGGTGCACGGCGCCTTTCACCACACGCACAAGGAGTGGGACCCGCAGGACATGCGGAACATGGGCGGGCTGCGGCATTACCTGCCGCTGACCTGGATCGTCATGTGGATCGGCACGCTCGCGATCAGCGGCGTATGGCCCTTCGCCGGGTTCTTCTCGAAGGACGAGATCATCTGGCAGGCGGCCGCGCGCGCGGTCGGCCCGTTCGCGCCCTGGTTCACGGCCTTCTGGGCGATGGCGATCGCGGCGGCCGTGCTCACCGCGTTCTACATGACCCGGCTCATGATCATGACGTTCCACGGTGAGATCCGCTGCGGCGCCGCCGAGTGCACGCACCTGCACGAGGTGCCGGCCGTGATGTCGTTGCCGCTGGTCGTGCTGGCGGGCCTGTCGACCGTGGGGGGTTGGGTCAACATGCCGCATGCGATCGCAGAGCTGCCGGTACTCGGCTGGCTGCCGTCGGCGGAGTGGATCCACGCGTGGCTGGAGCCCGCGGTGCGTCCGGCGGAGGCGATCCTGGGTCCCCGGCTGGGTGCGCTCAACGAGGCGGCGCCCCTGGGCGGGGGGGAGGCGTTCTGGGCGGCCGTGGCGTTCGCGCTCGCGGTGGTGGTCATCGGGGTCGGCTCGTCGGTCGTGCTCCGCTGGAAGTACCGGCCGGCGCTGGAGTCGCTCGAGCCGGTCGGCTTGAAGAAGGTCCTGTACCGGAAGTGGTACGTGGACGAGGCGTACGAGACGCTGATCGTCCGGCCGGTGGTGGCGACCTCGCGGGCGCTCTGGCGCCTCGTGGACGAGGCGCTGATCGACAATGTGCTCGTCAACGGCGCCGGGTACACCTCGCGCGCGTTCGGCTGGGCCGGGTCCCGGCTCCAGACCGGGCAGCTGAACACGTACGCCTTCGCGGTCGTGCTCGGCGCGCTGATCCTGCTCGGCTTCATGCTGCTCTGAGGGAGGTATGCAGGCTCTTCTCGACGCGATCGGCTATTCGACCTGGGTGGTGCACTTCCTGGTTTTCTTCCCCACGGCCGGGATGCTGCTCGTGCTGCTGGGCGCCGAGAACCGCGCCAAGCACGTGGCCTTCTGGATAGCGCTGCTCGAGTTCGTGGTCTCGGTTCCGCTCTGGTTCTCGTTCAACACGGCGAGCGGCTCGTTCCAGTTCGCGGGCCAGGCCGACTGGATCCCGGCCTGGGGTGTCCATTACGCGGTCGGGATCGACGGCATCGGCCTGCTGCTCGTGCTGCTGACCACGTTCCTGGCGCCGCTCACGATCCTGGGATCGTTCCGCTACATCGACCGCCGGGAGAAGGCGTTCTACGCGATGATGCTGCTGCTCCAGACCGGTATTCTCGGCGTGTTCGTCGCGCTCGATCTCTTCCTGTTCTTCGTCTTCTGGGAGGTCATGCTGGTGCCGATGTATTTCATCATCGGCGTCTGGGGCGGCGAGCGCCGCATCTACGCGGCCATCAAGTTTTTCCTGTACACGGCGCTCGGCTCGCTGCTCATGCTGGTGGCGATCCTGTACCTGTTCTTCAAGTATCGCGCACTCACGGGCAACGTGTCCTTCGGATATTTCGAACTGCTTCAGGTGCCCCTGACCTTCCGGGAGCAGTTCTGGCTGTTCGCGGCATTCGCGCTCGCGTTCGCGATCAAGGTGCCCGTGTTCCCGTTCCACACCTGGTTGCCGGATGCGCACGTGGAGGCGCCCACGCCCGGCTCCGTCGTGCTGGCGGCGGTGCTGCTCAAGCTGGGGGCGTTCGGGTTCCTGCGCTTCCTGCTGCCGTTCTTCCCGCAGGCGGCCACGGATTCCCGCATCGTGCTGCTGCTGCTCGTGCTCGGGCTGATCGGGATCATCTATGCGGCCTGGGTCGCCGCGGTGCAGCCGGACGCGAAGAAGCTGGTCGCCTACACGTCGGTCGCGCACATGGGCTTTGTCGTGCTGGGCATCTTCGCGCTGACGCAGCAGGGCGTGCAGGGCGCGATGCTGGTGATGCTCTCGCACGGCGCATCGACGGGGGCGCTGTTCCTGCTCGTCGGCATGCTGTACGAGCGCAGGCACACCCGGTTGAGCGGCGACTTCGGCGGCCTGGGCGCCGTGATGCCGGCCTTCGCCACGATCTTCATGATCACCGCGCTCACCAGCATCGGATTGCCCGGGACGAGCGGGTTCGTGGGCGAGTTCCTGTCCCTGCTCGGAACGTTCCAGACGCACCCATGGGTGGCGATGCTGGGCGCGACGGGGGTCATCTTCGCCGCCTATTACATGCTGCCGATGGTGCAGCGGATCTGGTTCAACGAGATCGACCGGCCGGAGAATCGGGAGCTGCCTGACCTGAGCCGGCGCGAGCTGGCGGTGCTGGTGCCGCTGGTGGTGATCATGCTGTGGATGGGCGTGTACCCGAAGCCGTTCCTGGAGCGGAGCGAGGTGACCGTGGCCGAGCTGCTCGAGCGCGTGGAGGCCCGGCGGATTTCGACGCCGTCCTTGCTCGCCACGTTCGCCGCGCCGCCCGCGGGGGCGGCCGAGCGCGCCGGGGACTGAGCGCGGGGGGCGCGGCCGTGATCCTCGACTTCGCGAGCGGGCTGTCGTACCTGTGGGCGCTGCTCCCGGAAGTGGTGCTCTCGCTCTGGGCGATGCTCGTCCTGCTGGTGGACGTGTTCCAGAAGGGCGAGCGCAGCGAGGCATCCCGCCCGATCGTCACCTGGCTCACCCTGATCGGCATCGTGGGTGCCGCAGCCGCGAACGCATGGCTGCTCACACTGGAGGAGACGACGCCCACGGGGATGATCGCGCTGGACGAATTCCGCGTGTTCGCGAACTTCCTGTTCCTGCTGGCCGGCGCGCTCTTCGTGCTGATCTCGACGCGCTACCTCGAGCAGGAGCACCTGCGCCTGGGAGAGCTGTACGCGCTCGTGCTGCTCGCGACCGTGGGCATGATGCTGTTCGCCGGGTCGCGCGACCTGATCGTCATCTTCCTCGCGCTCGAGCTGATGTCGGTCGCCGTGTACGTGTTGACCGGCGTGAACCGGCGCGACCGGCGCTCGGCCGAGGCGGCGCTCAAGTACTTCCTGCTGGGTGCATTCTCCAGCGCGTTCTTCCTCTTCGGCGTGGCCCTGCTCTACGGCGGCGCGGGTACGGTGAACCTCGCGCTCCTGGCCAGGAGCATCGGCGTCGATGGGCTGGGCGCGAACGCGCTGATCGTCGCCGGTATGGCGCTGCTCGCGGTCGGCTTCGGCTTCAAGGTGGCGGCCGTGCCCTTCCATATGTGGACGCCGGACGCGTACGAGGGCGCGCCCGCGCCGATCACGGGCTTCATGGCGGCGGCAGTGAAGGCGGCGGCGTTCGCGGCCTTTCTGCGTGTGTTCCTGACGGCCTTCCCGGGGCTGTACGAGCGCTGGGACGACCTGGTCATCTGGCTGGCGGCCCTGACGATGGTCGCGGCCAATCTGGTGGCGGTCGTGCAGGGGAACGTGAAGCGCATGCTGGCCTATTCGAGCGTCGCGCACGCGGGGTACTTGCTGGTCGCGCTCGCCGCCGCGAGCTCGCTCGGCGCGGCATCGTACCTCTTCTACCTGGTGGTGTACACGCTCATGACGATCGGCGCCTTCGCCGTCGTGTTCGTGGTCGGGCGCCGCGGCGAGGAGCGGCTGGACCTCGACGCGTACAGCGGGCTCGGTTGGGAACGGCCGCTGCTGGGCGTGGTCATGACCATTTTCTTGCTGTCGCTCGCCGGATTCCCCCTCACGGGCGGGTTCATCGGGAAAGTCTTCATCCTGCAGGCCGCGGTGGCGAAGGGGCTGGTCAAGCTCGCGGTCGTGCTGGTGCTGACATCGCTCGTGTCCTACTGGTACTACCTGCGCGTGGCCTGGTACATGTGGTTCCGTGAAGCGCCTACGCCGGAAGCGGCGGCGGGCGTCGTCGCGTCGCCTTCGCTGCGCTTCGCGCTCGTAATGGCCGCCGCGCTCGTGATCCTGCTCGGCGTTTTCCCGGGCCAGCTGCTGGAGCTGGCCGAGCGGAGCGCCGCGGCGCTGGCACAGGCGCCGTCGCCTTTCCTCGGAGCCGGCGGGAACTGAGCGGCCGCCCGGGCCACCACGCACCGGCGCCGTCGTCGTGGGAAACGTCCCATGGCGACGGCGCCGTGTTTGCTTGACGCTCTTCCGGCGGGCGGGATACTTTGCGCAGGCTCGGAGTCGGGAGCGGCTCCGGTATCGGGACGTGCGGCAGGGAGAGGGTCCATGCAGGTCAACCCGCATATCTTCCGGGAGTACGACATCCGCGGTGTCGTGAAGCAGGACCTCGGGGGCGAGGTCCCGTACCTGGTCGGTCGCGCCTTCGCGAGCGAGCTGCGCGCGTGGCGCAAAGACCGGCCGGGCCTGCGCGTCGTGGTCGGCCGCGACAATCGGCCGAGCTCCCCCGATCTCGCGCAGGAGATCGTGCGCGGCATCCTCGCCGCGGGCGTGCACGTGATCGATCTCGGCACTGTTCCGACGCCGGTGCTGTACTGGGCCGCGACGCGCTTCGAGACCGATGGCGGCGTGCAGATCACCGGCTCGCACAACCCGCCCGAGTACAACGGCTTCAAGATGATCGCGGGCACCCGCGCGTTCTACGGCGACCAGATCCAGGCGCTGCGCGGGCGCATCGAGGAGGACGACCTCGCGACGGGAGAGGGGCGGCTCGAGCGCGAGGATGTGCTGGGCGCGTACACGGAGGATGTGTCCCGCCGGTTCCGGCTGGCTCGCCCGGTGAGAGTCGTCGCCGACTGCGGCAACGGCACGGGCAGCCTGGTCGCGGTCCAGCTGCTGGAGCGGACGGGTGCCGACGTCGTCCCCCTCTACTGCATCTCCGATGGCACGTTCCCGAATCATCACCCGGACCCGGTGGTCGATGCCAACCTCGAGGACCTGATCGCGCGGGTGCGCGAGGAGCGCGCCGAGCTCGGCGTCGCCTTCGACGGCGATGCCGATCGCATCGGCGCCGTGGACGAGCAGGGCAAGATCGTGCGAGGCGACCAGCTCCTGCTGCTGTACGGCCTGGATGTGCTCGAGCGCCGGGGCAAGGGGCAGAAGCTGGTCTTCGACGTGAAGTGTTCGCAGGCGGTGCCGGAGGTGTTCCGTGCCCGCGGCGGCGAGCCGATCATGTGGAAGACGGGGCACTCGCTCATCAAGGAGAAGATGAAGGAAACGGGCGCGCTCCTGGCGGGCGAGCTGTCCGGCCACATCTGCTTCGCCGATGAGTACTACGGTTTCGACGACGCCCTGTACGCCGCCTGCCGGCTCGTCGACCTGGTTGCGCGCGCCGACCGTCCCTTCTCGGCGCTGATCGGCCAGTTCCCGGCCTACGTCTCGACGCCGGAGCTGCGCGTGGACGTGCCCGAGGAGCGGAAATTCGAGCTCGTGCGCGAGGCGATCGAGCACTTCCGGCGCCGCTTCGACGTGATCGACGTGGACGGCGCGCGCGTCCTGTTCGGCGACGGCTGGGGCCTCTTGCGCGCGTCCAACACGCAGCCGGTGCTGGTGCTGCGCTACGAGGCGCGGACGGCGGAGCGGCTGGACGAGATCCGCCGGACGTTCGAGGAATGGCTGCGGGAGCAAGGGGTCCGCGTCTGAGGAGGCTGCGCCGGCCGGCGCGGTCGCTCCTCATCATCGCCGCCGTCCTCCTGCTGCTCGTCGTGGGCGGGAGAGCGGCGGTCGAGCTCTACACGGACGCGCTCTGGTACGGCAGCGTCGGCTACCTGTCCGTCTTCTGGACCCGTCTCGGTGCGGCGGCGGTCGTGCGGGTCGTGAGCAGCGCTCTGGCCGCCACGGTCGTGCTGCTCAACCTCTGGATCGTCTTCCGGCATCTCGGTCCCATCCACGTGCGCCGGCGCTACGGCAATCTGGAGATCGCCGAGCAGATCCCGCGCCGATACCTCATCGGTGCGATGGCGCTGGTCGCAGTGCTCGCGGGCTGGTGGTTGTCGAGCCTCCAGTTCGGCGGCGGCGCCTCGCTCGCGACCCTGGCCTGGATCCGGCAGGTCGGGTGGGGCGTCACGGACCCCGTGTTCGGACGCGATCTCTCGTTCTTCCTCTTCAGCCTGCCCATCTACTTCCGCATCGTCGACCTGCTGGTGTTGACGGTCCTCTGGAGCCTGGTGCTGGTGTTGCTCGGCTATGTGCTGGTCGGGGGCATCCGGCTGCGGGAGGGGAGGCTCGAGGTGGAGCACGATCCGCGTGTGCATTTCAGCGTGCTCATCGCGGCGGTCGTGTTCCTGCTGGGCGCGCGCTACTGGTTCGGCCGCTACGATCTGCTGGTCCAGGGAACGGGCTTCGGCGGCGCACTCGGCTACACGGATGTTACGGCCAGGCTGCCGGGGCAGGCGGTGCTCGCGGCTCTGGCGGTCGGCGCCGGGGTCACGCTGCTCTACGGCGCCTGGCGCCGTACCTGGCTGCCGCCGCTGGTCGGGCTCGGGGTGCTCCTGTTCGCGGCCATCGTGGTCGGGCGGGTGGTCCCATCGCTGGTGCAGAAATTCCAGGTCGAGCCCAACCAGCGCGAGAAGGAAGCCCCCTACCTGCGCTGGAACCTGGAGTTCACGCGGCGCGCGTACCAGCTCGCTGCGCTCGAGCGGCGTCCGTTCCCGTACCGGCGGCAGCCGTTGCCCGGCTGGGCGGCGCTGTCGCCGTCGCTCGCGCAACTGCCGCTCTGGGACCCGGAGCCGCTGCGCACCACCTACAACCAGCTGCAGGCGATCTTCGGCTACTACCGGTTCCCGCACGTGGACTACGATCGCTACGGGCCTCCGGGTCAGCAGGAGCAGGTCGCGATCGCGGTGCGGGAGTTCCATCCGGAAGGGCTGTCGCAGGACGTTCGCACCTGGCAGACGCTGCGCCTGAACCCGAAGTATGTGCGCGGGCTCGGTGTCGTGGTCACACCCGCGGGCCAGATGACGGTGCAGGGCGAGCCCGTGCTCTGGGTGGCGGACCTGCCGCCGGAGCGGGCCGCGGCCGCGCCGGCCGAGCTGAACCTGCGCGACCCGAGCATCTACTTCGGCGAGACCATGGGCGACTACGTGGTGCTGGTCCCCGGCCGCGACAGCGCGCTGCTCGGTACGCCCGGACGCGACTTCCCGGAAGGAATCCGGCTCGCCTCGCTCCCGCGCGTCCTGGCCTTCGCCTGGCGCTTCGGGGACAAGAATCTGCTCTTCTCGGGCGAGCTGACGGAAGAGAGCCGCGTCGTTTTCCGGCGCGCGCTTGACGAGCGGCTGCGTGCCCTCGCGCCCTTCCTGCTCTGGGATCCGGATCCCTACCCGGTGGTCGAGCGCGGCAGGGTCCTGTGGATCGTGGACGGGTACACGGCCTCCGCGAGTTTTCCGCTGGCGAAGCCGGTCGAGGTGGCGGCGCTGGGCGCGCGGCTCCGCTATCTGCGAAACAGCGTGAAGGCCACGGTGGACGCGGTCACGGGCGACGTGCGGCTGTACGCGCTGGATTCACCGGATCCGCTGCTGGAGACGTATCGCCGCATCTTTCCCGGCCTGATCCAGCCGCTGCACTCGCTGCCGGTGGAACTGCGTGCCCATTTGCGCTACCCCCTGCTCAACCTGGCGGTGCAGGCGGACGTGCTGGAGGAATACCACCTCGAGGACGTGGGTGCCTTCTTCGCGGGACAGGACTACTGGGCGCTGCCGAAGCAACGAGACGAAGCCGGCGCCGAGCGGCCGTATCGGCCGGCGTTCGCGCTGCTGCGGCTGCCGGGGGAGGAACGCTCGGAGTTCCTCCTGGTCATGCCCTTCATCGCGATGCAGCGACAGAACATGACCGCTCTGCTCATCGCCCGGAACGATCCGGGCGCGTACGGGCAGCTCCTGCTGCTCGAGCTGCCGCGGGACCAGCAGATCCCCGGCCCGGAGCAGGTGCGCGCGCTCATCGAGCAGGACCCCGCGATCTCGCCGCAGCTCTCGCTCTGGAGGCAGGCGGGGAGCGACGTCGACATCGGACAGCTGCGCGTCGTGCCGCTGGACAGCACCTTCGTCTACGTGGAGCCGCTCTTTCTCTCGGCGCAGGGCAGTCCGATCCCGGAGCTGCGGCGCGTGGTCGTGAGTGACGGCCGCCTCGTCGCCATGGCGTCGACCCTGGCCGAAGCGGTCGACGCGCTGAGCGGACCCGGCGCGGCCGCGCCCGTGGTCCGCCAGCCCGGCGTCGCCGCGCTTCCGCCCACGGGCGAGTGGCCGCAGCGCGCGCTCCAGCTCCTGCAGCGGGCGGAGGAGCAGCTACGGCGCGGCGATTTCGCCGGCTTCGGCGAGAGCTGGGCGGCGCTGCGCGAGCTGCTGCGGGAGGCGGCACGCCCGCGCCGGCCGTGAGCGGCCGCGCGGGTTGCCGGTGCGGGGAGGCGGGCCTATGATGGCGCGCGCACCGGAGGGGGCCGGCCACACGATCGTCGTCGCGCTGGGCGGGAACGCGCTGCTGCCCGCGGGCGAGCGTGGCGACATCCATCAGCAGTTCGCGCACACGCGCAAGAGCCTCGAGCCGATCGTGGCGCTGGCGGGGGAGGGGTGGAAGATCGCGGTCGTGCACGGCAACGGCCCACAGATCGGGGACGAGCTCTTCCGCAACGAGCTGGCGCGGCGCGAGCTGCCGCCTCTGCCGCTCGGCGTGCTGGTCGCGGCCACGGCGGGCTGGATCGGTTACATGATCCAGCAATCGCTGCAGAACGCGCTGGAGCGGGCCGGCGTCGCGCGCGACGTCGTCACGGTCATCACGCAGGTCCTGGTCGATCCGGAGGATCCCGCCACGCGCGAGCCCAGCAAGCCGATCGGCCGGGTGCTCAGCGCGCAAAAGGCGCGGCTGCTCGCGCAGGAGCTCGGCTGGAAGGTCGGGCCCGCGCAGAGCGGCTGGCGCCAGCTCGTGCCTTCGCCCCGGCCGATCGCGGTCGTCGAGCGAGAGCAGATCCGCCGTTTGATCGATGGCGGCACCATCGTGATCGCGGCAGGCGGCGGCGGCACGCCCGCCTATCGCGATCCCGTGCTGCGTCTGGAGGGCGTCGACGCCGTGGTCGACAAGGACCGCGCCGCCGAAGTGCTTGCGCACGACCTGCGCGCCGAGGCGCTCCTCATCCTGACCAACGTCGAGGGCGTGTACCGCGGCTACGGGACGGAGCACGCGGAGCTGCTGCGCGAGCTCACGGCCGCCGAGGCCGAGACCCTGCTGGATGCGGGCGAGCTCGGGCGCGGCAGCATGGGTCCCAAGGTCGAGGCGGCCCTCGATTTCGTGCGCGGCGGCGGCCGACGGGCGCACATCGCGCGGCTGGATCACGGGCTCGCGGCGGTGAAGGGAGACGCCGGCACCGTCATCACGGCAGACTGAACGCGCGCGGGCGCGGCAAACGAAACAGCAACCGCAAAGCCGCAAAGGACGCAAAGAACGCAAAGTTTTCAAAAATGTTTGCTTCCGTTCTTTGCGGCCTTTCTCTGGATCTTTGCGTCTTTGCGGTGAATGATTTTTATGAACATTCACGAATATCAGGCAAAAGAGATCCTGCGGCAGCACGGCATCCCGGTGCCGCCCGGCGAGGTCGCGACCACGCCGGCCGAGGCCGAGCGCAGCGCGCGCAGGCTCGGCGGGACCGTCGTAGTTAAGGCGCAGGTGCACGCGGGCGGGCGCGGCAAAGCGGGAGGCGTCCAGCTCGCCAGCGCGCCGGAGCAAGCCCGCGCGCACGCGGCAAAGATCCTGGGGATGCGCATCAAGGGCCTCGAGGTGCAGAAGGTTCTGATCACGCCCGCGGAGGAGATCGCATCGGAAAGCTACGTCGGCGTTGTCGTGGACCGGGCATCGCAGCGGCCGGTCTTCATGGTGAGCCGCGAGGGCGGCATCGACATCGAGGAGGTAGCGGCCCGCTCGCCGCAGGCGATCCGCAAGCTGGCCGTCGACACCCGCTACGGGTTGCTGCCGTACCAGGCGTTCTGGCTCGCGGCCACGCTGTACGACGACGCGGCGCAGCAGCGCGCCTGTAGCAAGATCCTGCTCCAGCTCTACCGCGCCTTCGTCGAGAGCGGCGCCTCGCTCGCGGAGATCAATCCGCTCATCACGACGCCGGCGGGCGAGGTGAAGGCGATCGACGCCAAGATCAACGTGGATGACAACGAACTGTTCCGGCGGCCGGACATTGCGGCGTTGCGGGACAGCTCGGCCGAGCCGCCCGCGGAGACGGCCGCCCGCGAGGCGGGGCTCACCTACATCAAGCTGGACGGCAACATCGGCGCGGTGGTGAACGGGGCGGGACTCGCCATGGCCACCATGGACCTGATCAAGTACTACGGCGGCGAGCCGGCCAACTTCCTGGACATCGGCGGCTCCTCCAACCCGGACAAGGTGGTGAACGCGCTCACGATCATCACGAGCGACCCCAACGTGCGTACGATCCTGTTCAACATCTTCGGCGGCATCACGCGTTGCGATGACGTCGCGAACGGAATCGTGGAGGCGACCCGCCGGATCCAGATGCGCGTGCCGCTCGTCATCCGCCTGACGGGGACGAACGAGCGCCAGGCGGTCGAGATCCTGGAGCAGGCGGGTTTCAGCGCGTCGACCTCCATGGATGAGGTGGTCCAGCGCGCGGTGGAGTTGGCGTCCCGAGCGTAGCCGTGTCGTACACGTACTCGTACTCGTGCACGTACACGGATTTTGGCTGGTACAGGGGAAAACCCGTGTACGCGTACGTGCACGCGTACGTGCACGTGTACGATTATTAATAGCTACGGGAAATCCGAAGGCGTGATGGCGATCTTTGCAGACGAAACCACCAGGCTTTTGGTCCAGGGCATCACCGGCCGCGACGGCTCGTTTCACACGCGGGAGATGCTGGAATACGGCACGAAGGTGGTGGGCGGTGTGACGCCGGGCCGGCGCGGGCAGGGCTTCGAGGGCGTCGACGGCAAGACCATCCCGGTCTTCGACACCATGGATCGCGCCGTGGCCGAGACGGGCGCGAACGTGAGCGTGATCTATGTACCGCCGGCATTCGCGGCGGATGCGATCATGGAGGCCACCGACGCCGGCGTTGCACTCATCGTCGCGATCACGGAGGGGATCCCGGTGCTCGACATGGCGCGGGTGGTCCCCTTCGTGCGGGAGCGGAAGGTGCGGCTGCTGGGGCCGAACTGCCCGGGGCTGCTCTCGCCGGGGCGCTCGAAAGTCGGAATCATGCCGGGCACGATCGCGACGCGGGGGCCGGTGGGTGTGGTCTCGCGCTCCGGCACGCTGACCTACGAGGTCGTCTACCAGCTCACGCTGGCCGGCATTGGTCAGAGCACCTGCATCGGCATCGGCGGTGATCCGATCGTCGGCACTTCCTTCATCGACTGCCTGGAGGCATTCCAGGCGGACGAGGAGACGCGTGCCATCGTGCTGATCGGCGAGATCGGCGGCACCGACGAGCAGGATGCAGCGGCGTTCATCCAGCGGCGCGTGACCAAGCCGGTCGTCGGATTCATCGCCGGCCAGACGGCGCCGCCGGGCCGGCGCATGGGGCACGCGGGCGCGATCATTAGCGGGTCCGCAGGGACCGCCGCGGAGAAAACCGAAGCGTTCGAGAAGAACGGCATTCCGGTGGCGCGGCGCCCCACCGATGTGGTCGGCCTGATCCGGGAGGTGCTCTGACCGGCCGCTCGGCCGGTCCGGGTCGCGCCCATGCAGCTACGTGAGCTGCTGCCCCGCGAACGCCTGATCGTGCCGCTCGAGGCCGCCTCCCTGCGGGAGGCGATCGCGGCGATGATCCGCCACCTCGGCGCGAGCGGCGCGGTGCGCGACCCGCAAGCGCTCGAGCGGCTGCTGGCCGAAGCCCGGCTGCGTGACGTGGTGCCGGTCGGCGGCCGGGTGGCGCTTCCGCATTTCCGCACCGATGCCGTGGCGGACCTGGTGGTGGCGGTGGGCGTGTCCCCGCGGCCGCTCGCGGCCCGCGAAGCCGCCTTCGAGGTGGCGCCGCAGGTGCTGGTCCTCATCCTCGCGCCGCGCGATGCGGCCACCTTCTACCTCCAGACGGTATCCGCCATCGCGCGCGTGCTCCGCAAGGAGGACGTGGTGCAGCGGCTCGCGCAGGCGCGCTCGGCCGATGACGTGCTCGCGATCGCGGAGCTGGCGAACTTGAGGATCCAGCCGCGGCTCGCGGTGCGGGACGTGATGGCGCACAACGTGAGCACGCTCTCGCCGGACGCGCCCGTCGAGGAAGTCGTGAATCTGCTGGTGCGGCAGCGCCTGCGTGCGCTGCCGGTGGTCGGCGAAAAGCGGGAGGTTCTGGGCATCGTCTCGGAGTGGGACCTGGTGCGCGCCTTGCTGCCGCAGCTGCCGCAGGCGGCAGGCGCCGGGGTCGAAGACCTGGAGGTGCCGCCGGATCTGCGCGTGCGCGACATCATGACCCGCTCCGTGCTCTGTATCTCCGAGGACATGGGCCTGGACGAGGCCGCGAATCTGATGATCAACAAGAACGTGGAGCAGTTCCCCGTCGTCTCCGAAGGCAGACTGGTCGGGCTGCTCAGTCGGGCGGACTTGATCCGCAAGTTGCTCGGGAGGTAAAGACCGGAATGGAGTACACGCTCGCCATCATCAAGCCCGACGCCGTGGGCCGCCACCTCGCCGGGCGCATCCTGGCGCATCTCGAAGAGGACGGTTTCCGGATCCGCGGCCTGCGCATGCTGCGCCTGGCCGAGGCGCAGGCGCGCGAGTTCTACGCCGTGCATCGGGGGCGACCCTTCTACGAGCCGCTGGTGCGCTTCATGACGTCGGGGCCGTGCATCCCCGTGCTGCTCGAGCGACAGGACGCGGTGGCGCGGCTGCGCGTGGTCATCGGCGCCACGGACCCCAAGGAGGCCGAGCCGGGGACCGTGCGTGCCCTCTACGCCGAGTCCAAGGAGCGGAACGCAATACACGCATCGGATGCCCTCGAAACGGCTGAGCGGGAGGCGCGCTTCTTCTTCGCGCTGGCCGATGTTCTCGGCACCGCGCCGGTCCCCGGGTAACCCACGCCGGACCACGCGTTTCGGTTGACACAGGGCGCAATTCCCGCGATGTTAAAGGGTTATGCTGGAACTGGACCTCGTCCAGCTGCAGCGTGAGGGGCGGGTCGCCCTCGAGGGCGAGATCCCGTCCGCCGATCCCCTCTGGGAGAAGGACGAAGTTCGCCTCACGGAGCCGGTCCGAGTGCGGCTTCAGGCCCAGCAGGTCGGAGCGGACGTGCTCGTGCGCGGCCACATCACCACGGCCCTCGAGCTGCCCTGCCGGCGTTGCCTGGAGCCGGTCGTGCTCCGGCTGGACGAGCCCGTGACCTTCCTCTTCCGACACGGCGTAGCGGACTGGGAAGCGGTGCAGGAGGAAGCGTACCCGCTGCCGGAGCGGGCCCAGGAGCTGGACCTGAGGCAGCCGGTGCGGGAACATCTGTTGCTCGCCCGGCCGCAGTTCGCGCTCTGCGCCGAGCAATGCCAGGGACTGTGCCCGCACTGCGGCGCCAACTGGAACCAGGGGCGGTGCGAGTGCCGGGTGGAGGAGCAAGACGAGCGGTGGGCGCCGCTGCGCCGACTGCTGAATCGCGAGTGAACGCGGGGAGGAGTCATGGCGGTACCGAAGAAGAAGGTCTCCAAGCAGCGGAAACGGAAGCGGCGGGGCCACCACAAGGCCGCGCTGCCGACGGTGGTGATTTGCCCGCGCTGCGGCGACCCGAAGCTGCCGCATCGGGTCTGTCCGTCGTGCGGGACCTACCGCGATCAGCAGGTCATCGAGGTCGAGGAAATCTAAGGGGGATCCGTGCGCATCGCGCTGGATGCCATGGGGACCGACCGCCATCCGCGCATCGAGGTGGAGGGGGCGGTTCAGGCGCTGCGCGAATTGCCCGGTGACTTCACCATCCTGCTGGTGGGGAACCGGGCCCGCATCGAGGCGGAGCTGACCCGCTTCCCGGATCTAGCCGCGGGGCGGCTGGAGCTCGTACACGCCGCGCAGTGGATCGACCCGCACGAGGCGCCGGCATCCGCGGTTCGCCGGAAGGGGGAATCGTCGATCGTCATGGGCCTCGCAATGCAGCGGGAGGGGAAGGCCGACGCCTTCGTGAGCGCCGGGTCGACGGGTGCGGTCATGGCGGCGTCGCTTTTCATCTTGCGGCCGCTGCCGGGCGTGGACCGGCCGGCGGTCGCGACGGTCCTGCCCTCGGCGAGCGAGCCGGTCGTGCTGGTGGACGCGGGCGCGAACGTGGACAGCAAGCCGCACCAGCTGCTCCAGTTCGCGCGGCTGGGCGTCATCTACGCGCAGGACGTGCTGCGGCGGCCGCGGCCGCGCGTGGGGCTGCTCAACATCGGCGAGGAGCCGGAGAAGGGGAACGAGCTGGCGGTGGAGGCGCATCGGCTCCTGCGCGAGAGCGATCTCAACTTCGTCGGCAACGTGGAGGGGCGCGACATCATCGGCGGCGTGTGCGATGTCCTGGTGGCCGATGGCTTCGTCGGGAACGTGCTGCTCAAGTTCTACGAATCGGTCGCGGGATTCGTCTACGGCTTGCTGACGCGCGAGCTGGCCGCGGCGCATGCCGAGCTGCACCTGGAGAAAGTCTTTCAGGTTCTGGATTACACCGAGTATGGCGGCGCGCCGCTGCTGGGGGTGAACGGTCTCTCGATCATCTGCCACGGCGGCTCGCCGCCGCGCGCCATCAAGAACGCGATTCGCGTGGCGATCCAGGCGGTCGAGACGGGGATGGTCGAGCACATTCGGCGGGAGCTGGTGGGGCGGGAGTCGGCGTCCGAGCGGGCGCCGCGCAAAGCCGTGGAGGGCGCATGAAGGCACCGAAGCCGCTGGTGGAGATCGTCTCGACCGGGCGCTGGCTCCCGGAGCGCGTGCTGACCAACGCCGAGCTGGAGCGGATGGTCGACACCAGCGATGCCTGGATCACCGAGCGCACCGGCATCAAGGAGCGGCGTATCGCGCCGCCCGAGATCGGCGCCGCCGAGATGGGCGCGCAAGCGGCGAAGATCGCGATGTGCCGAGCGGGCATTCACGCGGGCGAGATCGACGTGATCGTGGTGGCGACCGCCACCCCGGACCGGCTGCTGCCGGCCACCGCGTGCGACCTGCAGGCGCTGCTCGGCGCCACCAACGCGGCGGCATTCGACGTCTCGGCCGCGTGCACCGGGTTCATCTACGCGCTCACGGTGGCCGAGGGGTTGCTGGCGGCGGGTCGGGGCGAGATCGCGCTGGTCATCTCGACCGAGAAGATGAGCGGGATCGTCGACTGGACCGACCGCGCCACGTGCGTCTTGTTCGGCGATGGCGCGGGGGCGGCCGTCGTGCGCAAGAGCACGAACAACCGCGGCATCCTGTCCAGCTTCATCCGCTCCGATGGCACGCTCGCCGAGCTGCTCTGGCGGCCCGCCGGCGGGGTGAAGGTGCCCGTGGACTACGCGGTGCTGGATGAGAAGGCGCACCTGATCAAGATGGCGGGACGCGAGGTCTTCAAGGCGGCGGTTCGCTCGATGGCGGAAGCGGCGGACCAGGCGCTGCTGCGGGCGGGCCTCACGGGCGAGGACATCGATCTTCTGATCCCGCACCAGGCCAACATGCGCATCATCGAGGCGACCGCGCGCTACGCCAATATTCCCATGGAGAAGGTCTACGTGAACGTGGAGCGCTACGGCAACATGAGCTCGGCGACCATCGCGGTGGCGCTGGATGAGGCGATCGAGGAGGGGCGGCTCAAGCCCGGCTCGAAGGTGCTGATGGTCGCGTTCGGTGCAGGCTTCACCTGGGGATCGCTGGTGTTGCGTTGGTAGCACTCCTGTTTCCGGGCCAGGGCTCGCAGTTCGTGGGCATGGGCCGGGACCTGGCCGAGGCGTTCGCCGAGGGGCGCGCCACTTTTCAGGAAGCGGACGAGGTGCTGGGGTTCGGCCTCTCGCGTCTCGCCTGGGACGGCCCGGAGGAAGAGCTGACCGCGACGCACAATGCCCAACCCGCCATTCTCGTCCATTCCATCGCCGCCTACCGCATCGCCGCGCCGCGGCTCGAGCGCGTGGACATCCGCTTCGCGGCAGGGCACTCGCTCGGCGAGTTCAGCGCGTACGTCGCGGCGGGAGCCATGCGCTTCGGGGACGCGCTGCGCACCGTCCGTCGGCGCGGCGAGCTCATGTTGCGGAGCGGCCGCGAGCGGCCCGGTAGCATGGCCGCGATTCTGGGGCTGGACGACGACGCCGTGGAGCGCGTCTGCCTCGAGGCGACCACCGACGGCGGCGACTGCGTGGCCGCGAACTACAATGCACCGGGGCAGATCGTGATCAGCGGCGACGTGCCGGCGGTCGAGCGGGCACTGGTGCTGGCGCGGGCCGCGGGCGCCCGGCGTGCGATCCGGCTGAACGTCTCCGGCGCGTTCCACTCGCCGCTCATGGCGGTGGCGAAGGCCGGACTCGCCGCCCATCTCGACTCCCTCCCGCTCGAGCACCCCCGCTTTCCGGTGGTCTCCAATGTGAACGCGCAGGCGATCACCGAGCCCGGTACGGCGCGGGAGCTGCTCGTGCAGCAGCTCACCGCGCCCGTGCGCTGGACCGCGTGCATGCGCACCATGCTGGACGCCGGCGTGCGCAGCTTCTTCGAGTTCGGGCCGGGCTCCGTGTTGAGCGGTCTGCTCCGGCGGCTCGAGCGCGCAGCGGAGACGCACACGCTCGGCACGGCGGCCGAGGTGCGGGAGCTGCTCGCGGCGTGAGCGCGACGCCGGTGCCGGCCGAGCTCGCCGGCCAGATCGCCCTCGTGACCGGGGGCAGCCGCGGGATCGGGCGCGCCATCGCGGAGCACCTGGCACGAGGCGGCGCGCGCGTCGCGCTGCTCGCGCGCTCGGCGGAGCGGGCGGAGGCGGCGGCGCGCGGGCTTCCGGGTGACGGGCACCGAGGTTACGGCTGCGACGTCGCGCGCGGTGCGCAGGTAGAGCAGACCGTGCGGCGTGTCGAGGACGACCTCGGCCCCATCGACATCCTGGTGAACAACGCCGGGATCACCGAGGATAACGTTGTCATCCGTTTGAGCGAGGACGATTGGGACCGGGTGCTGGATACCAACCTCAAGGGTGCGTTCCACACCATCCGCGTCGTCGCCCGCGGCATGATGCGCCGGCGGCAGGGCCGGATCATCAACATCAGCAGCGTGGTCGGCCTTGCGGGCAATAAGGGGCAGGCCAATTATGCTGCTTCCAAGGCGGGGCTCGTCGGGCTGACCAAGGTGGTGGCCAAGGAGCTGGCGTCGCGCGGCGTGCTGTGCAACGCGGTCGCGCCGGGCTTCATCGAGACGGAGCTGACGGCGGGGCTGACGGAGCAGGCGCGCGAGGAGTTGTTGGGACAGATCGCCCTCGGGCGGCTGGGCTCGCCCGACGACGTCGCGGCCGTGGTCCGGTTCCTGTGCGGCCCGGGCGCCTCCTACATTACCGGCCAGGTGATCGTGGTGGATGGCGGGATGGTCATGTGACACTCCAACGGCGAGGGGGATCATGGCGGAGAACATCGAAGCGAAGGTGAAGGAGATCATCGTCAACGAGCTGGGCGTGGAGCCGGACAAGGTCACGCCCGAAGCCTCGTTCGTTGAGGATCTGGGCGCCGATTCGCTCGACACCGTGGAGCTGGTCATGGCCTTCGAGGAGGAGTTCGGCCTCGAGATCCCGGACGAAGATGCCGAACAGCTCCAGACGGTCGGCGACGCCATCCGCTACCTGAACGAGCACAAGGCGGGCTGACGTTCGCCCGTCCCCCGAGCCAATCGGTAGCATGGAAACCCGCACTCCGCGCGGGCACCGCGCCGTCATCACGGGCCTCGGACTACTCACGCCCGTCGGACTGGACGTCGAAACGAGCTGGCGCGCGCTGCTGGACGGCCAGAGCGGCGCGGGCCCGATCACGCAGTTCGACGCCAGCGGGTTCGATGTGCGCTTCGCCTGCGAGCTCAAGGGCTTCGAGCCCGAGCAGTACATGGACCGCAAGGAGGTGCGGCGGACCGACCGCTTCGCCCAATATGCCATTGGCGCGTC
>JACQPS010000156.1 GCA_016207445.1 Gemmatimonadota bacterium
GATCGTCGGCCGCGCCTGCACCGGCTCGAGCACACCGCCGATACCCGCGCCGCCCGAAAGGTGCACGTTCTTGCCGATTTGCGCGCACGAGCCCACCGTGGCCCAGGTATCGACCATGGTGCCGCCGTCCACGTAGGCGCCGACGTTCACGTAGCTGGGCATGAGTACGACGTCGGGGGCGACGTAGGCGCCCCAGCGCACGAGCGCGTGCGGGACCACGCGGGCGGCCTGCGCTCGGAACGCCGCCTCGTCGTAGTGCGCGTACTTGAGGGGCGCGCGGTCGTAGAAGCGGGTGAAGCCGGCGTCGAACACGCGGTTGTCGGCAATGCGGAACCAGAGCAGTACGGCCTTCTTCAGCCACTCGTTCACCACCCAGTCGCCGCCACGCCTCTCGGCCACGCGCGCCTGGCCGCGGTCGAGCAGCTCGAGGGCGGCCGTCACCGCTTCGCGTGTGGCGCGGTCGGCCGCCGCGGGCGAGAGCTCGCTGCGTCGCTCGAATGCCGCTTCGATGATCTGCCTGATGTCGTCCATGGCTCCGGGTCCGGTCACCGCCTAAATTAGGGTGGACCGCAAGGGGACGAAACCGAGGTTCCAGGGCATGTCCTACCGACGCTTCCTGCTGCTGAGTCCGCTGCTGGCGCTCGCGCTCGCCGTCGTCTTGCTCGCTGCGCAGGACCGGCTGCGCCCCGGGCTGCGTTCGGCCGCCGTGGTCTCGGCGCCCGCGCGCGGGCCGCACCGGCCGGAGGCGGGCAGCGACGACGTCGCCGCAGGCGCGGCAGTGGCCGATGCCGACCTGGCCATCTTCCGCGAGAAGCTGGGCTGGGCGCGCGCGCGGCGGCTGGATACGCTGCCGCTCGGCGAGATCATAGCCCGGCTGGGGGAGAGCTTCGTCGGCACGACCTTCAAGCCGTACACGCTCGAGGCGCCGGGGCCCGAGCGGCTGGTCGTCAACCTGCGCGAGCTGGACTGCGTGACCTTCGTCGAGAACGTGCTGGTTCTGGCTCGGCTCGTGCGCGCGGGCCAGGACGATTTCGACGGCTACCGCGCGGAGCTCACGCGCGTCCGGTACCGGGACGGACGGCTCGACGGCTATCCCAGCCGGCTGCACTACTTCAGCGACTGGGTCGCGGACAACGAGAGGAAGGGGCTGGTGCGCGATCTCACGCGTGAGCTGGGCGGAGTGGCGGATCCCGAGCCGATCCACTTCATGTCCACGCATCCGGACGCGTACCGGCAGCTCGCCGAGCCCGGCGTGTTCGAGGCGATCCGCGCCACGGAAGCCGTGCTGAGCCGGCGCACCCGCTACACCATCCCGGAGGCGAAGATCGCCGACGTCGCGCCCGAGATCGGCAACGGCGATGTGATCGCGGCCACCACGAATATTCCGGGGCTGGACGTCGCCCACACCGGCATCGCGCTCTGGAAGAACGGGGCGCTGCATCTGCTGCACGCGCCGCTCGTCGGCAAGTCGGTCGAGATCAGCGAGCGCCCGCTCGCCGAACGCATCCGCCGCATCGCCTCGCAGGACGGCATCATGATCGCCCGCCCGCGCTGAGGTCGACCGCCGCGCTACGCTTGCATTCCGGACAGATCAACCAGACGCGGCGGCGTACGTAGGCGAGGGCGCGCGGGGGCGCGACCGGGCGCCAGGCCATGGCAGCCGCACACACCGGGCAGCGCACGAACTCACCACGGCGCACCGCCTCGGCCAGCCTCTGCCGTTGCTCGGGCGAGTAGTTGCGGGGCACATCCGCAAGATGCTGCGCCGCCTCCGCTTGCGCCATGCCCCGCCCGCCCCGCCGATTGCGCGCCGCCGGGGTGTGTTGTATCGTGGCCGGCGCCTCCCGCCAGGCTTCGCGCAGCGGGGGGCGTACGTCGTGCAGGAGGCGATGTGCCCAAAGAGGCGATCGAGATCGAGGGGACGGTCACGGAACTTCTCCCGAATGCCACGTTCCGGGTGGAGCTGGAGAACGGACACGAGGTGCTGGCCTACCTCTCCGGGAAGATGCGGCAACACTACATCCGGGTGCTGGAAGGTGACCGGGTCAAGGTGGAGCTCTCCCCATACGATCTCACCCGCGGCCGCATCACCTACCGCTACAAGTAGACGAGTGCGCACGGCGCCGGCGTCATGAGGGACACGCGGCTCGCCGTCCTGTTCACCGCCGTGCTGGTGGACATGGTCGGCTTCGGCATCGTTCTGCCGCTCCTGCCGTTTTACGCCGAGCAGCTGGGCGCGAGCCCGATCGCGGTGACGCTGCTGGTCGCGTCGTTCTCGGCCAGTCAGCTGGTGGCCTCACCACTCTGGGGGCGCGTCTCGGATCGGCGCGGCCGCAAACCGCTGCTCGTGGCCGGCCTGTTCGCTTCCTCGCTTTCCTACCTGATCTTCGGCCTGGCCAACTCGCTCGCGCTGCTGTTCCTGTCGCGCATCGCCGCCGGCGCGGCCGGCGCCACCATCGCCGTCGCGCAGGCGTACGTCGCCGACACGACCTCGGCGGAAAAGCGCGCGCACGGCATCGGCCTGCTGGGCGCGGCGTCGGGGCTGGGCGTGATGCTGGGGCCTGCGATCGGCGGCATGCTGAGCCCGCTCGGGCTGGGCGCGCCCGGATTCGTGGCCGCGGGCCTGTGCGCGGCGAACGGTGTGGCGGCACTCATGCTCTTGCCGGAGTCGCGGCCCAAGGAGGTGCACCTCTCCCGAGGCGAGGCGGCCACGCTGCGGGGGTGGGTGACCGCCATGACGCGATTCCCCATGGGCGTGCTGCTCGGCGTCTACTTTCTCGCCATCTCCTCCTTCAATGCGATGACCTCGGTCCTCGCCCTGTGGGGCGAGCGGGAGTTCGCGCTGAACGCGGCACAGATGGGCATCGTGTTCACGCTGGCCGGCGGCAGCACGGTGCTGGTGCGCGGCGTGGTCCTGGGCCGACTGGTGAAGCGCTTCGGCGAGACGAGGACCACGCGCATCGGTGCGACCGCGCTCGCGCTCAGTCTGCTGGTGCTTCCGCTCGTGCCGAACCGGTGGTGGCTGGGTGCGCTCGTCCCGATGTGGGCCTTCGGCGCGGGCACTCTCTTCCCCTCGCTGGCCACTCTCGTCTCACAGGCTACCGATCCGCACTCGCAGGGGTCGGTGCTCGGCGGCAGTCAGGTCATCGGCGGGAGCGGGCGCGTGCTCGGACCGGTCTGGGCGGGGTTTCTGTTCCAGCACGTAAGCATCCAGAGCCCCTTCCTGGTGGGCGGAACGCTGGTCGGCCTGGCAGGCGTACTGGCGCTGCGCATCCCGCGGCGGGTGCGACCGCCCGCGCCGCCGACGCCCGCCAAGGAAGCCGCGGCCGCCGTGGAAGCGGCGCGGGACGTCGCCGGCTGACCCTGATCCCTGTCTTGCGCGCCCATCAGCGCCGCACTATATCCCCGCCCGATCGCACGGGAGGCGCGGCGTCATGGACTTCCTCACTGGCTTTCTGGTCTGGTTCGGGATCGCGCTCGTCGCCGGTATGCTCGTGCGCAGCGCGGTCGTCGCCGCCGGCGCGACCGTGCCGATGACCTTCGTCTTCGCGATTCTCGGAGCCTTCATCGGCGGGATGCTCGGAATGTCGCCGTACATTTATCACGACCCGCTCCCGCTCCGGCCCGGTGGGCTCATCGGAGCCAGCGCCGGCTCCCTCTTCTTTGCGCTCCTCTACCACTTCACGGCACGGAAGCTGGTCTAGCCCGAACGCCCGGGCAGCGCGGGCGCAAGCGAGAGACGACGACGGCGCCGCCTCGAACGCGGCGCCGCCGTCGCCCCTCCCGGCGGCGGACAGCGCGCGCCGCCGCGGCGCGGACGAGCACCCCTTCGACACGCGCGGGTGCGCCTGGTTCGTGCTCCGCTTCACCGGCTGCTCTCTCATTCTCTACATCACGATGTTCCTCGCCATCTTCATCGTCGCGCTCGTCTCGCTGCTGCTGTTCCGCTGACGTCGTGGGCCCACCGGCGACGGATTCACCGCTCAGCGGTGAATTAGCTTCCGCGCGCCTGGGCGTACTTCATGATCCCGCGCGCCCCGCCCCTGAACGAGTACGCCTCGTAGCCCGCGCGCTGCATGCGCTCCGCGAGATACGCGCTCTGGATGCCGTGCTGGCAGTACAGGATATAGGTGCGCTTCTTGTCCAGCCGCTTGAAGCTCTGGAGCAGCTCCCACTCATCCCGGTGCTCGGCGCCCGGCAGATGCCAGGCGTGATACTGCGCGGCGGGCCGGCAGTCCAGCACAACGGCCTCGGGCGGGATCTCGGCCGCGAACAGGTAGGGCGCCACGAGGTCCGTGGCGGTGAGCGCCCGCAAGTCGAGCACTTTCGCGGCGGCGACGGCGGCATCGATCACGGCCAGCTCCAGCCTGGCCTCCTCGCGATCGACGGCCTGCACGCTCGCCGCAGTCACGGGCTTGCCCGGCGCGATGGCGCAGTACTCCTTCACCTGCTCGGACAGGGCGGCGGTGCCGATGGTCCGGGCGCGCGCGATGATCTCTTCCTTGTCGAAGCCGAGCAGCGGCCGAAATACCGGCAGCTCGGCTGCCGGTTCGATCGCGCGCAGATTGGTCAGCGTCTGCGACGAGACCTGGCCGACGGCTTCCCCCGTGACGATCGCCTCGGCGCCGAGCGCCGCTCCGATCCTGGACGCCGTGCGGTACATGAGCCGCTTGAGCACGACCTGCCAGTAGCTCGGCTTCACCTTCGAGCGAAGCTCGGCCAGCGGCGCGTCGAAATCCACCACGTGCAGCTTCGGCCGCGTGCCGAAGTGCCAGTCGTCGGCCAGCACTTTCGCCACCTGCACGACGGCGCGCTCGTACGCGTCGCCGCCCAGGTTGCAGAAGACGTAGTCCAGCGCGACGCCGCGCTTGAGCAGCAGCCAGGCTGCCACCGCGGAGTCGTAGCCGCCGGAGATGAGGGAGACGCCCCGGCCCTCGACGCCGAGCGGCAGGCCGCCGGCGCCGGCGACCCGCTCCGTGAACAGGTAGGCGTCGCGCTCCCGCACCTCGACGTGGACCGTCACCTCGGGCGCTTCGAGGTCGACCGTGCGGGCGTGCGGCCGGAGCGCCGCGCCCAGCCGGACCTGGATGTCCTGCGACGTGAAGTCGTGTTGCCCCGTGCGCCGCGCGCGCACGGCGAAGCTCCTGCCACGCACCCGCTCGCGGAAGCGCGCCTCGCCGGTCGCGACGATCTCCTCCAGGTCCGCGCGCGCGACCGCAGCGATGGGCGAGAACGAGCTCAAGCCGAAGACGCGGGGAAGCACGGCCCGCGGCGGCCCCGGCGTCGTCCGCACGTAGATGCGGTCCCAGCCGGGCTCCAGCCGGTAGGGCGCGCCCGCACTGCCCAGCGCGTCCCGCAGGTTGCGCAGGAGCTGCGCCTGGAAGCGCGAACGGGTGCGCCGCGACTTGAGCGTGAGCTCGGCGGCCGACCGGAGCAGGATCAGCTCTGTCAGCTCGCCTGCCGCGGCGGTCGCAGCTCCCGTCTCCAGATGCTCTTCCGGAGGAGCCATGGCGCCGAAGCTACCGTCGCGCATGGCCCGGTGAAAGTGGCCCGCGGGTTCTTTGCAGCGGGCGCGCGGGACCGCGTATCTTGTGAGCGATGCAGAAGCGAAAGCGGCCGTCGATCTTTGCCGAGCGAGTATACGACGTGGTGCGCTGCGTGCCGCGCGGGCGCGTGGTGAGCTACGGCGGCGTGGCCGCGCTCCTGGGCCAGCCGCGCGCCGCCCGGGCTGTGGGCGGCGCGCTCGGTGCGCTCGATGACGGCGTCCGCGTCCCGTGGTGGCGCGTGGTGAACCGGAATGGCGAGATCTCGCACAGGAGCCGTCTTCAGCGCCTGCTGCTCCAGCGCGAGGACGTGCGCTTCGACGCGCGTGGCCGCATCGATTGGCGGCGCTTCGGCTGGATGGTATCGTGACGCGCGCGTGTGCGTACACCTGCACCGGCGCGAGGCCATAGGCAATTGGGCCGCGCAGGCAAGCCCGTCCGCCGGGCCGTCTCCTTCGTGATCCGCAATCCACGGGCGCCCGAGCAGGTGCTGGCCGTGCTGCGACCGCCGGACGATCCCGAGCTGCCGGACGTGTGGGGTTTGCCGGCGGCGAGTGAGCGTCCGGGCGAGAGCGCGGAGGCCGCCGTGCGTCGCGCCGGCCTGGAGAAGCTCGGAGTCGAGCTGGAGGTGGGCCGGGAGCTGACCTCGGGCCGGAGCGAGCGCCGGGGCTATGCTCTCGAGATGCGCCTGTTCGAGGCTGTCGTGAAGCGAGGCGAGCCGCACGTCCCGCAGCCCCATCCCGAGGTGACCCAGTACCGCGAATGGCGATGGGCCGACGCGGAGCTGTTCCTGCCGGCGGCGGACCTGGGCTCGCTCTGTTGTCGGCTGTTTCTGGAAAGCGAAGGCGGGCGGGCAGGGCGTCGCGGCAGCTAGTCGAGCACCGACGCGGTCACCGACAGGATGCGCGGCAGGAAGCCCGCGACCAGCTCCCACGACTCTCCGCGATTTCTGCTGGCGAACAGGTGCCCGGACGAGGTGCCGAAATAGACGCCGCACGGCTCGAGCGAATCACTGCACATCGCATCGCGCAGAATGGACACGTAGGCGCTCGCCTGCGGCAGCCCGCGCGTGAGCGGCTCCCAGCTCGCGCCGGCGTCCCGGCTGCGGTAGACGCGCAGCATGCCCTCGACGGTCGCGCGCATGTGGCTCGACTCCTCGGGGATCACGAACAGCGCGTCGGGGTCGCCCGGGTCCACGGCGAGCGCGTAGCCGAAATCGCTGGGCAGCCCGGCCGTGATCTCGACCCAGGTCTCGCCGCGGTCGTCGGTCCGGTAGACGCCGCAGTGGTTCTGCTGGTACAGTCGCTCCGGCTTCGCCGGGTGCAGCACCAGCTTGTGCACGCACTGCCCGGCCTCTGGCTGCGGCTGCGGCAGGAACTCAGCGCGCACGCCGCGATTCACCGGCCGCCAGCTCTCGCCGCCGTCGTCGGTGCGGTACACGCCGCCGGCCGAGATCGCGCAGTACATCCGTCGGGGCGACGTCGGGTCCGTCTCGATCGAGTGCAAGGCCAGTCCGCCCCCCGCCGGCTGCCACGTGCTGGCCGTCGGATGCTCGTTGAGCGAGCGCACGCTCTCCCAGCTCGCGCCGCGGTCCCGACTCATGAACAACCCCGCGGGCTCGATGCCCGCGTAGACCGTATCCGGCTCCGCTGCCGGCCCAGGCGCGAGATACCAGATCGCCTTGAGCCCACGCTCGTCCGCGTAGTGCGGCGCTGCCTCCAGCACCTCCCAGCTCTCGCCGCGGTCGCCGCTGCGATGCGCGTGCGCACCCCAAACCATGTGGTCGGTCGCGGCCCACGCGCTGCGGCGGTCCCGCGGGTCGATCCAGGCGTGGTAGACCTCGCGACCGTCCAGCAGCGGCGGCGAGACCGACCAGTGCGCGCGCTCCGCGTCGGAGCGGACCAGGAAGAGCCCGCGCTTCGTGCCCACCAGGAGCCGGACTCTTGCAGGCATAGGCGCAGTATACGGCTCCTTTCCGACCCGGACCAGAAGCCGGTACATTGACCTGGTGACCCATCGTTCCAGCTGAAAGGATGTCGGCTCTCGCCCTCGAAGCCATCGAGGTGACGAAGCGCTACGGCGACGTGGTCGCCCTCGACGGCGTCTCGGTGAGCGTCGCGCCCGGTGAATGCCTGGCGCTCGTGGGCGAGAGCGGCTCGGGCAAGACGACGCTGCTGCGCTGCTTCAACGCGATGGTCGAGCCGGACGCGGGGCGCATCCTGCTGCGCGGCCGGGACGCGCGCGCGCTCGAGCCGGTCGCGTTGCGCCGCCGCATCGGCTACGTGCCGCAGGAGGGCGGCCTGATGCCGCACTGGCGCGTGCGGCGCAACGTCGAGCTCGTGCCGCGGCTCCAGCACTCCGCGCGGGCGGGCGAGCAGGCGCTGGACGCCCTTCGGCTGGTCGGCCTGGACCCCGCCACCTTCCAGGAGCGCTGGCCGCGCGAGCTTTCCGGCGGGCAACGGCAGCGAGTCGCCATCGCGCGCGCCCTGGCCGCGCAGCCGGAGGTCGTGTTGCTCGACGAGCCGTTCGGCGCGCTGGACGCGATCACCCGCACGGAGCTGCAGGACGCCTTCCGCGAGCTCCAGCGCCGCATCGGCATCACCACGGTACTGGTCACGCACGACCTGCACGAAGCCACGGTACTCGCCCACCGCATCGCCGTGATGCGCGTGGGCCGCCTCGAGCAGGTCGCAGAAGCGGAGGGACTCGTGCGGGAACCCGCCACGGAGTATGTGCGCCGCCTGCTCGCGCGCTCGCGCGTGTCGGCGTAGGACTGCGCGTGAGCCTGCTCGTCCGCGTGCCCTTCCTGCTCGCGCTGCTGGCGGGGGCTCCGCGCGCCGCCGCCGCGCAGGAGGGCCCGGCCGTCGTCGTCGCATCGAAGCCGTTCGGCGAGTCGTATCTGCTCGCGGAGATGTTCGCGCAGCTGCTCGAGGCGCGCGGCGTACGCGTGGCACGGCGGCCGGGGCTGGGCGCGACGGAGATCGCATTCCGCGCGCTACGCGCCGGTGAGATCGACGTTTACCCCGAGTACACCGGCACCGGACTGCTCGCGATCCTGCACCTTCCGGCCTCGGCCGATCGCCGCGCGGTATTCGACGTCGTCTCCCGCGAGTTTCGCGAGCGCTACGACGTGCGCTGGCTGCCGCCCCTCGGCTTCGAGAACACGTTCGCGATCGCCGTGCGCCGCGAGACGGCGGAGCGGTTCGGGCTGCGCACGCTCAGCGACCTGGCCCGCATCGCGCCCCGGCTCGTGGCCGGGTTCACTCCCGACTTTCTCGGTCGCGCGGACGGACTCCCGGGCCTCGCGCGCGCCTACGGCGTCCGGCCCCGTGACGTGCGCTCGCTTCTGCCCGCCGTGAAGTACCAGGCGCTCGCCGCGCGCGAGGTGGATGTGATCGACGGCTTCTCGACCGACGGCTTCATCGCGCGCTACGACCTGGTCATCCTGGAGGACGATCGCGGCTTCTTTCCGCCCTACGAGGCCGCGGCACTCGTGCGCGGCGGGCTCGCGCGCGAGCGCCCCGAGGCGGTCGCCGCGCTGACCGAGTTGAGCGGCCGGCTCGACGAGCCGATGATGCGGCGGCTGAACGAGCGTGTGGAGCTGGCGGGCGAAGACGTGGCACGCGTCGCGGCCGATGCGCTGCGCGCGCTGGGACTCACGGGAGCGAGTGCGGCGCGCCGGCCAGCGGCAGAAGCCGACGTCGACCTCGCCGCCTACCTGTGGAACCGGCGCGCGCTGATCGGCCGGCTCACGCTCCGGCACCTGCTGCTGGTCGGGGTGTCCCTGCTGGCGGCGATCCTGATCGCGGTGCCGCTGGGGCTCGGGCTCGAGCGCGTGCGGGGCGGCGCCGAGACCGTGATCCGTGGCATCGGTCTGCTGCAGACCATTCCCGGCATCGCGCTGCTCGCGTTCATGATCCCGCTCGTCGGCATCGGCGTGGCACCGGCGCTGGTCGCGTTGTTTCTGTACTCGCTCTACCCCATCCTGCGGAACACCTTCACCGGCGTGCGCGACGCGAATCCGGGCGCGGTCGATGCCGCCCGCGCGCTGGGCATGACGCCGCTCCAGATCCTGGGGCAGGTGCGGCTCCCGCTGGCCGCACCGGTCATCATGGCGGGCGTGCGCACGGCGGCGGTGATCACGGTGGGGACGGCCACGCTCGCGGCTTTCATCGGCGCGGGCGGGCTGGGCGATCCGATCGTCTCGGGGCTCGCGCTCTCCGACACGCGCATGATCCTGTCCGGCGCGATCCCGGCCGCGCTGCTGGCGTTGCTCGTCGACGGCGTGCTGGCGCTGGTGGAGAAGGTCGTGCGGCCTGGCGGCCTGAGCTAGCCCGCGCCCTGGGCCTGGCCTAGCGCGCCCGGACCGCGGCCATCAGGAAGCGGGTGTCGGGCGATCGGAACACCTGCACGATGTCCAGGTCGGCGGCGGACAGAAGCTCGAGAAAAGTGCGCTCCTCGTATTTGTGTGAGGGGCTCATGCGAATCACGTCGCCGGCGCCCAGCGGGAGCCGCTCGCCCGCCACGTGCAGCACCGCCGCGCGCGCGGCGGTGAAGGTCTTGACGACGCGGTGCAGTCCCACCATCCGCGCGTCCTCCTCCAGATCGAACACCAGCTCCCCGTCCGCCTCCGTGAGGCCGGCGCCGGCCAGCGGCGCGAACGCGAAGCGCCGGTTCACCGGGTTGTCGTACCCCGCCAGCGTGTCGGCGCCCGCGAAGAGCTCGGCGTCCACGACGGCCACCTCTCC
>JACQPS010000151.1 GCA_016207445.1 Gemmatimonadota bacterium
ACCACGTACTTGGCAAGGAAGCAGAGCGAGGCCAACTCGTAGTGCGGGTGCCGCACCCAGCTGTACGGCCACCAGGTCACCAGCGTCTGTCCTTCCTTGGTCAGCACGGTCTCGCTCACGTTGAGGCCCAGGCTGCGGAATATCCAGAAGCTGAGCGGAATCATGAGCGCCGCCATGCAGACCGCCGCCCAGCGCAGCCCGGCGGGGAGGTTCGTGTGCGACCACGCCAGCCACTGTGGCCGGATCATGTACGTCAGCAGGGAGAGGTAGAGCGGGATGGCGACGACGAGCCGACCAACGATCAGCGCAGCACCTTCCTGCCGGCGCGGGATCGCGCCCGCGCTCGCGCCTCGCGCACCGCGCGCCGGCCCGGAAACCCACGCGCGCGGCCGGGGTATGGCGCAAGTCCGAAACCCCGTGTAGGTTAACGGGTTGTCGGCAGAATCTACGCGCTACCCGCCAAGGAGAGAGAATGAGGAAAGTCGTCGCGTTCATCGCGCTGACCGCCGCCGCGGCCTTCGCCGCTTGCGAGAGCTTCGGTCAGGCGATGACGTCGCACACGGATGTGGTGGCCCGGGCCGCCGGGCTGGAGCTGACGGTGGACGAGACGGCGGCGCTGCTGGCGCACAACCCGCGGCTGCCGGCGCAGGCCGAGGTGGTGGAGGCGATCGCGAACCTGTGGGTGGACTACGTGCTGCTGGCGACGGCGGTCACGAAGGACACGGCGCTCGCGTCCGTGAGCGTGGAGCCGCTGATCAAGCCGTTCCTGGAGCAGGAGGTCGTGTGGAAGCTCCGCGACAAGGTGATCAAGGCCGATACCCTCCTGGATGATGCGGAGCTGCGGGCCCTCTACGAAGCGCAGAAGCCGGGTCTGCAGGTGCGCGCGCGTCACATCCTGCTGCGGCTGCCGGCCGATGCGACGCCGGCGCAGCGCGACAGCCTGACGGCGCTGTCGAAGGAGCTGCGCTCACGGGCGGCGGCGGGCGCGGACTTCGCCAAGCTGGCCAGCGAGTACAGCCAGGACCCGGGCAGTGCCCAGCAGGGCGGCGACCTGGGCTTCTTCGCGCGCGGCCAGATGGTGGCGCCCTTCGAGGAGGCGGCGTTCGCGCTGGAGCCGGGCCAGGTGAGCGAGGTGGTCGAGTCGCCCTTCGGCCTGCACATCATCAAGGTCGAGGAGCGGAAGCTGCCCGACTTCGAGCAGGTCAAGGAGAGCTTCCGGGAGCAGGCCAAGGTGGAGCGGCAGCTGAAGGCCGAGGAAGCGTACATCACGCAGCTCACCGAGCCGCGCAACATCGAGGTCGAGGAAGACGCGCTGGATGTGGCGCGCGAGCTGGCGAAGAAGCCGGCCATGGACCTGGGCGGGCGCGCGGCGTCACGCACCCTGGTCTCGTACAAGGGTGGCGCGTTCACGGCCGGCGAGTTCCAGGACCTGATGCGCCGCTTCCAGCCGAGCCAGCGCGCGCGCTATGCGTCGGCGAACGACGAGCAGCTCGATGCGGTGCTGAACGGGATGGCCCGCAACGAGATCCTGGTCGAGGAGGCGAAGAAGCAGGGGCTCGAGGTCACGCCGGTGGAGCGCGACTCGCTGGCGCGGGAAGCGCGCCGGCAGCTCGAGTCGGCCGTCGTCGCCGCGCAGCTGAAGAACATTCAGCCGCAGGAGGGCGAGACGCTGCCGCAGGCGATCGAGCGCAAGGTGAACGCCCTGCTCGAGGGCATCATCAAGGGCGAGCGCAACGTGCTGCCGCTCGGCCCGATCGCCTACGCCCTGCGCGAGCAGTTCGGCGCACAGATCTTCGACCGCGCCTTCCCCGCCGTGGTCGCCAAGGCGGAAGCGAGCCGTCCGGCGACGCCGCCGACCCCGGGCGTTCCGGGCGCCGCGCCGGCCACGCCCGCGCAGCCCGCGCCGCAGCCGCCGGCGGACACGTCCACGAAGCCGCATAAGTAGGAACACGAGGCGGTTGCGGGGATATAACCGAGGGCCGGCGCCGGCGCGCCGGCCCTTCCTTTCACGCACGGGAATCATGAAGCGGTCTGGACTGCTTTGGCTGGCCGCGCTCGCCGCCTTCCCGGCCGCGGGTGCGGCGCAGGAGCCGGCGCCGCCCGGAGATGTGGTCGATCGGGTGCTCGCGGTGGTCGGCGACAGTATCGTATTACAGAGCGAGGTGGACGAGGAGCTCGTGCGCATCGCCGCCTCCGGGCGGCCCTTGCCCGAGGATCCGCGCGCGCTCGACCGGCTGCGCCGGCAAATCCTCCAGAGCTACATCGACGAGCTGATCCTGGCGCAGGCCGCCGTGCGGGACTCGGTCGAGATCCCGGCGGAGCAGGTCAACACGATGGTAGATCGAGACATCGCGGGGCGAGTGCGCTCGTTTGGCAGTCAGGTCGCAATGGAGCAGGCGCTCCGGGCAGAGTGGAGGATGACCCTCTCCGAATTCCGCGACCTGCTGGCGCGCCAGTACCGCCGCAGCCTGCTCGCGCAGGGCTATCTCGAGAAGGTGCAGCGCACGCGCCGTCCCCCGCCGGTGGCCGAGGCGGAGGTGCAGGCGTTCTTCGAGGAGAACCAGGAGCGGCTCGGCAAACGGCCCGCCACCATCTCGTTCCAGCAGGTCGTGGTCGCGCCGCAGCCGAGCGATTCGGCCAGGGCGAGCGCACGCGCGCTGGCGGAGGAAACGCTGGCCAAGGTGCGCGCGGGCGAGGACTTCGCGCAGCTCGCCAAGCGCTACTCGGACGATCCGGGCTCCCGTGAGAAGGGCGGCGATCTCGGCTGGTTCCGCCAGGGCCAGATGGTCAAGCAGTTCGAGGAGATGGCGTACCGGCTGCGCCCGGGCGAGGTCAGCGGCATCGTCGAGACCGCGTTCGGCTTTCATATCATCAAGCTGGAGAAGATCAAGGGCGGCGAGCGGCAGGCGCGCCACATCCTCTTCCGGCCGGCGGTCACGGACGCGGACACGACGCGCGCGCGCACGCTGGCCGAGGACGTGGCCGCCCAGGTGCGCGCGGGTGCGGACATCGCCGAGCTCACCAGGAAGCACGGCGACCCGTCCGAGGAGAAGCAGGTCGAGAAGTTCGAGCGTGAGCGGCTGCCCGAGCCGTATGCGACCGAGCTGGCGAGCGCAAAGGCGGGGGACGTGGTCGGCCCGATCCGGCTTCCGGGCGCCGGCACGGACAAGTGGACGGTCGTGAAGGTGATGGAATCGACCGAGGCCGGCGAGTTCACGCTGGAAGACGTCCGCGTGCAGGTCCGTGATCAGCTCGCGCGCCAGAAGCTGCTCGAGGAGGTGGTCGTCGAGCTGCGCGACCGGACCCACGTCGAAATCCGGCCCTAAGCTTAGATTCGTGGAGGCGCGCACGGCCAGGCTCGCCGTCACGCTGGGCGACCCGCGCGGCATCGGCCCGGAGGTGGCCGCCGCGGCCGCGCGCGCGCTCGCCGGCCGCGCCGGGCGGCCCCCGCTCCTGTTCATCGGCCCGGAAGGCACGGGCGCCGAGGCGGCGGCCGACGACTTCGTGAGCATCGGCCCGTGGCAGCCCTCGCACGACCCGGCCACGGCGGGTCGGCTCGCGGGCCTGGCGATCCGCGAGGCCTGCCGCCTCGCCCTTGCGCGCGAGGTGGACGGCGTGGTCACGGCGCCGATCGACAAGGCGGCGCTGCGCACGGGCGGCTTCGACTTTCCCGGACACACGGAAATGCTGGCTGCGCTGACGTCGGCGCCGGCCGTGGCCATGATGATGGTGGCAGAGACCGCGGGCGCGTCCTTCATCGCAGGCCCAACGCCCGAAGGCGGTGGGCCCCTCACGACCCACAGCGCCCCGCCGGGCGGCGTGTTGCGCGTCGTGCTCGCGACGACCCACATCGCGCTGAAGGACGTGGCGCGGGCGCTCACACACGAGCGCATCCTCGAGCAGGCGCGCCTGACGGCGGCGGGGCTGCGAACCGCATGGGGGCTGGAGCGGCCGCGCCTCGCCCTCTGCGCGCTGAACCCGCACGCGGGCGAGGCTGGGCTGTTCGGGGACGAAGAGGGGCGGGTCCTCGCGCCGGCGCGGGATGCCCTCGTCGCCGAAGGCATCGATGTTTCGGGGCCGTACTCCGCCGACACCGTGTTCCTGCGTGCGCTGCGCGGCGAGTTCGACGCCGTGATCGCACCTTACCACGATGTCGGCATGGCTGCCTTCAAGATGGCGGCATTCGGGCGCGGCGTGAACCTGACGCTCGGGCTCCCGTTCGTCCGGACTTCGCCCGACCACGGCACCGCACTGGAGATCGCGGGGCGCGGGCTCGCGGACCCGGCCTCGATGATCGAAGCCATCGCGCTGGCCGCGCGCCTGGCGCGCCGCTGGAATCCGAACCTGACGCTGGCGTCATGATCCTGTTCGATCACGTATCGAAGGAATACCCGCGCTCCGGCCTCGCGCTGAACGATGTCAGCTTCCAGGTACGGAAGGGTGAGTTCTGTTTCCTGACCGGCCACAGCGGCGCGGGCAAGTCCACGGTCTTGCGCCTGATCCACATGGCGGACGAGCCGACGCGAGGCGAGGTGCGCGTGAGCGGCTACGCCTCCGGCAAGATCCGCCCGCGCGAGATCTCGATGCTGCGCCGCAAGATCGGCTATGTCTTCCAGGACTTCCGGCTGCTGCTGGATCGCAGCGCCGCCGAGAACGTCGCGTTCGCGCTGCAGGTGACGGGCGCGCGCGCGGCCGTGATCCGCGTGAAGGTCGGACGCCTGCTCGCACAGGTCGGACTGGCCGCGAAGGCGGAGTCGTATCCCGCCGAGCTGTCCGGCGGCGAGCAGCAGCGGGTGGCGGTCGCGCGGGCGCTCGCCAACGATCCGATCGTGCTGCTCGCCGACGAGCCGACCGGGAATCTGGACGAGCGCGCGACCCGCGGCATCTTCGACCTGTTCCGCAGCATCAACACGGCGGGCACCGCCGTGATCCTCGCGACGCACGATCTGGAGCTGGTGCGGCAGAACTCCGGTTACCGCGTGCTCGAGCTGGACCACGGCGCGCTCGTCTACGACTCCACCTCTTCCAGCTGAACCATGCCGTACGCGCTGCGCGAAGCTCTGGCCGCGTTCCGCCGCACGCCCGTGCTGACCGGCCTTTCCGCCACCATGATCAGCCTGTCGCTGTTCGTGGTGGGCCTGTTCGGCATCGCCGCGCACAACATCCGCCGCGTGCTGGAGCGGGTGGAGGAGCGCGTCGAGGTGGTGGCATACCTGCGCGACGACGCGCGACCCGATGCCGTTCGGCTCGCACAGAACGAGATCGCCACGTTCCCCGAGGTGCGCGAGGTCCTCTACATCTCCCGCGAGCAGGCGCTCGAGCTGGCGAAGCAGGAGCTCGGCGAGCTGCGCTCGCTCTTCGGCGAGCTGGAGGTGAATCCGCTGCCCGCGTCGTTCGAGATCCGACTCAAGGCTGGCCATCACAGGCCCGAAGAGGTGCAGGCCGTGGCCCAGCGGGCCGGCGCGTACGCTTTCGTGGAAGAGGTGCGCTACGGCCGGGAGTGGCTGGACAAGATCTACCTGCTGCGCCGGGTCGCGGGCGCGGCGGCGCTCGTGATCGGCGGCGCGTTCGCCGCCGTGGCCATGCTCATCATCGGCGCGGCCGTGCGCATGGCCATCTTCGCCCGACGCGATGAGATCGCCATCATGCGCCTGGTCGGTGCGACGGATGGCTTCGTGCAGCGGCCGTTCCTGCTGGAAGGCTTCCTCACCGGTCTGCTGGGCGCAGCGCTCGCCCTCTCGTTCACCTTCCTGGTCTACCGCATCCTCTCCGGCGCCGTCTTCCAGCTCGAGTGGATCCCGGACGGCTGGACCCTGAGCGGGCTCGCGGCGGGCGGCGTGCTGGGCATCGGCGCCAGCGCGGCGGCGGTGCGGCGGCATTTGAGGGGCATTTAGGCATGAGGCTCGTGCCCGTCCGTCTGTTCCTGGCCTTCGCGCTGCTCGCACCGACAAGCGTCACCGCGCAAGATGTCCGCAAGGAATTGCGCGACAGCCAGCTCCGCCTCGAGCAGATCCGGCAGGAGCGGCAGCAGCTCCAGAAGGAGAGGGAGGAGCTGCGCTCGCGCGTGCACGATGTGAGCGGCGAGCTCGCGAATATCGAGCGGCAGGTCAGCGCCTCGGCCACCGTGCTCAAGGAGCTGGAGTTCCAGTCGGCCGCGCTCGGCACGAGCATCGCCGCGACCAGCCAGGACCTGGTGCTGACGCGCGACCGGCTGCGCGCGCGCACGGTGCTGCTGCAGCAGCGGCTCCGGTCGATCTACAAGCGCGGCCCGCTGCACGCCGTGCGCGTGCTCTTCAGCGCGGAGAGCTTCGGCGACCTGCTCAGCCGGTACAAGTACCTGCACCTGATCGCGCTGTACGACCGGCTGCTGGTGGAGTCGGTGCGCACGCTCGAGCAGCATCTGGCCACGCGCGAACGCGAGCTGCGGCTCGGTCTGGCCGAGCTCGAGCGCAACCGCGCGGAGAAGCTGCAGGAATTCGCGCAGCTACAGCGCGTGGAGACGGAGCACGAGCGCAGTTTGCGCCTGTACCGCCAGCGCGAGCGCATCGCCGAGAGCAAGCTCGAGCAGCTCGCGCGCGACGAGGCGCGCCTCACCGACCTGCTGGCCGAGCTCGAACGCAAACGGCTCGAGGCGGAGCGCCGCCGCGTCATCGCGGGTGGACGCCCGGAGGCGGAGGGTGCGCTCAGCACCCGCGATATCGGCGCCCTGGACTGGCCGGTCGAGGGCGAGGTCATCTACCGCTTCGGCCCCGAGCGCCGGCCCAACGGTGTGACGCTGCGCTGGAACGGGGTCGGCATCGCCGCGGCCGCGGGCACGGCGGTCCGGGCGGTCGAGGCGGGCACGGTCATGACCGCCAGGCCGCTGGAAGGCTATGGTCCGTCGGTCGTGATCAGCCATGGTGGTGGCTATTACACCCTCTACCTGCACCTCAAGTCGCTGAGCGTGCGCGAGGGGCAGCGCGTGGAGGCGAAGCAAGTGGTCGGCACCGTGGGTGGAGAACGCACGGCCGAAGGTGCGCACATGGAGTTCCAGGTGCGCGCGCCCCTGCGGGGTGGCGGGCCCGAGCCTGTCGATCCGCTCACCTGGTTGCGGACCCGCGGCGGCTCATGAGCGTGCTGCCGCGGCTGCGCGGGCACGAGGACGCGCGCACGGCGCTGGCGCGCGCATTCACGCGCGGCGAGCTGCCGGGGTCGCTCCTGCTGCACGGCCCGGCGGGGGTGGGGAAACAGCGGCTAGCGCTCTGGCTCGCGCAGCTTCTGGTGTGCGAGCGGCCGCAAGGCGAGCCGGCCGAGCCGTGCGGCCGCTGCCAGCACTGCCGCTTCGCGCTCCGTCTGGAGCACCCGGAC
>JACQPS010000152.1 GCA_016207445.1 Gemmatimonadota bacterium
CTCCCAGTTGAGCCCGATGGCGAGCGCGGGCACGAGCGTGGAGGCGAACAGGCCGAAGCCGAAGATGCCGAGGAACGCCACGAGTGTGCCCGAGAGCTGGGCGACGAGGGCCGCCGCCACCGAAAGGCCGATGGTCGCGACCCGGCCCCAGCGGAGCTCGTTTCGGACCCGCCGCCCGACCGTGACCGGCAGGTCGTGCGTGAGCGCGGCGGCACCCACGTTCATGAACGAGTTGAGCGTGCTCATGATGGCCGCGGCGACGCCCGAGAAGACCAGGGCGGCGAGCAGCAGCGGCGTGAAGCGCAGCAGGAACGCCGGCGTGGCGGCGTCCGGGTTCGCCAGCGGCTCGAGCTCGCCGCGCGCGACCAGCGCCTTCACCGCCACCCCCACCGCGAAGTAGAGCAGCAGCGTGAGCAGCATGGCGCTGGTCATGAGCAGCGGGTACCAGCGCAGCTGCCGTGCATCCCGCAGCATGTAGAACTTGTGTACCACGTGCGGCTGCCCGAGCGAGCCCAGCGCGAAGACGAAAAAGAAGGAGAGGCCGGTCAGGGGCGCGAGCTGCCCCCAAGGACCCAGAAAGTCGGGATCCGCCGCGAGGATCGTGCGGCTGATGCCGGCGAGTCCGCCGCCCGCGTCCAGCGCGAACAGGAATACGAGCGAGGAGGCCAGCGCCATGAGCGCGCCCTGGAAGATGTCCGTGTAGATGCCCGCGCGGATGCCGCCCGCCGCCGAATAGGCGAGGGTGATGCCCATGCCGATCCAGATGCCGGCGCCGCGGCCGACGCCGAAGATCTCGTCCACGACCACGCCCAGCGCCAGGATGTTGGTGGCCATGTAGCCGGTCACGGCCACGAGCAGCGCCGCCGCCGCGAGTCCGTGAGCCAGGCGGGAGCCGTAGCGGGCGCCGATCGCGTCCGGTACCGTGATGAGTCCGCGCGCCACGCCCAGCGCGCGCAGCCGCCGGCCCAGCACCCAGGCGCCCAGCGCGCCGGTGATCCCGGCTGAGAGCACGATGTACATTGCGCCGAAGCCGGCCCGGTACACGAGCCCGGGCCCGCCGATGAACGCGAAGCCCGAGAGCGTGGCCGCCATGGCCGCGAGCGCCAGCGGGATCACGCCGATGCTGCGGCCCGCGACGAAGAAGTCGCCGGCCGTGCGCGTGCGCCGGCTCGCCCACGCGCCGATGGCGGCCACGACCGCGAAATACGCGAGTGCGGCAGCGACGATGATCGGCCGCGCGAGCGCGGGGACCGCAGCTTCCGGCCCCTGCATCACGATGCTGCTCCGCCTGCCGACATGGCCGGGCTCGCGTCCCCGCTCGACGCTGCCGTCTCATCGAAGGTGAGCGCGTAGGCGAGCGGGAGGATGAGAAGCGGCAATAGCCCGACACCGTAAAGGAGAACCGCCGTGGCGGGAGGCAAACCGAGCCAGAGCTCCGGCTGCTCCGGCTCGGGCGCCGGCGCCCACAGCGCGAACGCGAACGCGCCCACCAGGAGCAGGAAGATCAGCAGGAAGGGAATCAGGAGGCGGCGCAGCCGGCCGCCCGAACCGGTGGCGCCGAGCACGAGAAAGCCGAGCAGGCTCCCGGAACTGCCCAGCACCGCGGCCCCGAGCGACCAGCCCGGCGCGCCGCCGGGCAGAAAGGCCGTCCCGTACGCGAGCGCGAGGAGTGACGCCGATGCAAAGATGACCGTGAGAGCCGTCCGTCTTGCGCGCATGATCGAGCCGATGCAGTGGTTCCTCTGACCGGAGCTGCTCGAGGGGTTCGTCCGACCGACCTGATGCAGTGGTTTCTCGGGCGGCTGAAGCCTACGCTCGCAGGTGGAGAAAAGACAATCCATGAACCCAACATTGCCGCACGACGTCGTACAGCCGCTGGTCGCGCGGCTCCAGGCCGCGAACCGCTCCTTCGTAGAGGCGCGCCCGGGCGATTCCGGCCGCCGCCAGCCCGTGCATACGGTGTACGGGGGCGCCCACCTGTTCCGCGCCGATTCGGCGCCGAAGCTGGGCGCCCTCGCGTTGCGCGCGCTGGAGCAGTACGCGCCAGACTTCGTGACCCTCGCGCGCGCACTGGAACTGCCCGGTGCCGGCGCGCTCCCCAGGACTTCCACTAACATCGCGCAACTCTCGGCACGCCTCGCCAGCGAGGGCGAGGCGCTCCGGAAGTCCGAGCCAGAGGCGTGGCTCGCGCACACGGTCTATACGCGCGTCGTGGACAAGTTGCGGCGCGAGGCGGTGGAGGATTTCCGGATCGACTTCGAGGACGGCTACGGCAACCGTCCCGATGAGGAGGAGGACGGGCACGCGGTCGCGGCCGCGGGCGAGCTGGCGCGGGGACTCGCGGCGGGTGCGCTGCCGCCGTTCATCGGCGTCCGCATCAAGCCGCTGTCGGAGGAGGTGCGGGAGCGCGCCATCCGCACGCTGGACCTCTTCCTCACGGCGCTGGTGCGCGAGACGGGTGGGCGGCTGCCGCCCGGATTCGTGGTCACGCTGCCCAAGATCACGCACGTGGAGCAGGTGAGCTTCCTCGCGGAGGCGCTGGCGCTGCTCGAGCCGCGGCTCGCGCTCGGGGAGGGCGCGCTGCGCTTCGAGATCATGGTCGAGACGCCGCAGTCGATCATCGGGATGGACGGAGACGTCCCGCTGCCGCGACTGGTCGAGGCAGGGAAGGGGCGGATCACGGCCGCGCACTTCGGCACCTACGACTTCACCGCCGCCTGCAATATCACGGCGATGCACCAGCACATGCGCCACCCCGTCTGCGACTTCGCGCGGCAGGTGATGCAGGTGGCGCTGGCGGGAACCGGGATCTGGCTCTCCGATGGCTCTACCACCGTCATGCCAGTGCCGCAGCACCGTGCCGAGCCGGGAGGTCCGCCCCTGACGCCCGAGCAGGAGGCGGAAAACCGGGCGGCCGTGCACCGCGCCTGGAAGCTGCACTACGACGACATCCAGCACTCGCTGCGCCTGGGCTTCTATCAGGGCTGGGACCTGCACCCCGCCCAGCTCCCGACGCGCTACGCCGCGCTCTACTCTTTTTTCCTGCGGGGACTCGATGCGGCGGCGCAGCGGCTGCGCAACTTCGTGGGCAAGGCGGCGCAGGCCACGCTTGTGGGCGACATCTTCGATGACGCCGCCACGGGGCAGGGCCTGCTCAACTATTTTCTGCGCGCCATCAACTGCGGTGCCGTGACCGAGGACGAAACCGCGTCGCTCACCGGCCTCACGTTGGAGGAGCTGCGCAGCCGGTCGTTCGTGCGGATCCTGCGGGCCAGGCGGGGCCAGTGATGAGGCCACAAAGTTAACAGTTGACAGTCGACAGTTAACAGTTACCACTCGTGAGGCGTTGAGCCTGTAGGCCCGACGACTGTCAACTGTGAACTGTCAACTGTGAACTTGTATGTGATCACCGATCAGTCACTCTCGCGCCCTGATCCAACCAGCGCCTCAGTATCAACCGCTCCTCCTCCGTCATGAGCGTCTTGTTCGCCGGTGGCATCGTGCGGGTCTCGATGGCGCGCACGCGGATGCGCTCGGCCAACGCGCGGATCTGCGCGGGTGTATCGAATGCCACGCCGCCGGGCATGACGCCGAAGGTGCGGTCGGAGGGCGCGCTCGCATGACAGCCGGCGCAGCGCCGGTCGATGATGCTGCGGGCGGTCGCAAAAGGAACGGCAGCGTCGTCGGAGCGGACCGCTCCACCGGCACGCCTGCGCTCGCTCGCGGGTTGAGCGGCCAGGAGATAGAGCACGGCCGCGCCCGCGGCGGCCGTGGAGGCGAGGGCCGGGAACCAGCGCCGATAGGTGAAGCGCAGGTTCATGAAGTGCCGCACGCCGGCTCCGGCCACGAGCAGCACGCCGAGGATGATCCAGTTCCGCTCGTGGCCGTGCAGCATGGAGAAATGGCTGCTCACCATGAGCACGATGACCGGAAAGGTCATGTAGTTGTTGTGGATCGAGCGGAGTTTTGCGCGGCCGGCCAGCTCGGGGTCCGGGGGCTGCCCTTGCCGCACGGCCGCGACCAGCTGCCGCTGGGCCGGCATGATGCGCATGGCCACGTTGCCGGCCATGAGCGTGCCCATGAGCGCGCCCAGGTGCAGGAATGCCGCGCGGCCGCTGAACAGCTCCGTGAGCAGATACCCGATCCCCAGCAGCGCGGCGAGCGAGGCGAGCGTGAGCGAGCGCGGGGAGCGTGCGAGCGGCGAAGTCCAGACGACGTCGTACCCGATCCAGCCGGCGACCAGGAGTCCGGCGCCGAGTGCACTCGCCGTCCCTGCGCTCAGCCGCGGCTCCGGCCCGAGCAGCAGCGCACCGCCCGTCGTATAGTAGAGCACGATCAGGAGTAGCGCGCCGCTGAGCCAGGTCGTGTACGCCTGCCACTTGAACCAGTGCAGTGGGACCGGGAGCTTCTCCAGCAGCAGCCGCTTCTCGACCAGGTAGAAGCCGCCGCTGTGGATGAGCCAGGCTTCGCCCTGGACCGCGGGGTCCCCCCTCGGAAGCAGATTGCGGTCGAGCCAGTTGAAGAGCAGCGAGTTGCCGATCCACATGATGCCCGCGATCACGTGGACCCAGCGCAGGAGCAGGTCGAGGAGCTCGCGCGTGCCGGCATCCATGATGGCGCACATGTTAGCGCCGGGCCCGATGGGAGACCAGCCTGAGACGAGCGCCTTCGGGAGCAAAGGCCGCGCGGGGTCTGGATGTTGCGCCGGGGCTGGCGTGTGACCCGCATCTTCCTTCTCTCGCCCGCGAGCGCGACTGGTCGCCGCGCACGCCTGCTGTTTTCCGAGCGCGCCACGTTCCCGCTCGCGCAGCGGTTGCGCACGCCGGACGGCGTGGAGCTGGGCGCGGTGTTCAGCTTTCTCAGCGGGCTGTACTTCCGGGGCAAGCTCGCATATGCGACGGCGTTCGCCACACCGCCGCCGGATGTGCCCGGCGTGCTCGTGATCACGCCGAGTCGGGGTCTCTTGCTCCCCGAGAGCCGTGTCATGCTGGCCGATCTGGGCGAGTTCGCGACTGTGCCCGTGGACCTGCGCGACGCCCGCTATCGCCTGCCGTTCGAGA
>JACQPS010000146.1 GCA_016207445.1 Gemmatimonadota bacterium
CGGGCCGACCACCGCCACCGACACCAGGTTGTAGCGTGCAATGATCCGTCCGACCTCCTCCTGATCCATTTCCGCCGGCACGGTGGCGGCCGGCGGTTGCACGAGCTGCTCGAGCGGCGTGCCCGGGTCGGCGACGACCAGCTCCTGGAGGCTGATGGTGCCCACCAGGCGCCGGAAAAGATTGACCACGTAGATGGTGTAGAACGCTCCCTCGATCTCCTGCGCCTGCCGCCGTACCTCCTCGATCGCCTCGCCGGCCGTCAGGTGCACCGAGACGGCGACGAGCTCCGGCGTCATGATGCCGCCGGCGGACTCCTCGTCGTAGCGCAGCAGCTCGCGCAGCTCGCCCGCATCGACACGGGGGATGGTGGCGAGCACGCGGGCCTGTTCGTCGGGAGGCAGCTCGCCGATCAGGTCGACGGCGTCATCCACCGCGAGCTCGCCCACCAGCTCGCCGATGCGCTCGGGCTCGAGCGCAACCAGGATCTCCTCCGGGTGCTCCTCGCTCTCCATCTCGGCGAGCGTCTCGGAGGCGAGCTCCGCGGGCAGCGCGCTCAGCACGCGCAGGCGATCCTCTTCCTCCAGCTCCTCGACCAGGTCGGCCAGATCGCTCGGGTGCAGCGGGGAGAGATAGTCGGCGAGGCCGGTCTGATCGGCGGCCTCGAGCAGCGCGCGCACCCGCTCGAGCCGTTCTTGCAGATCCGTGGGCCTCCGCTCCGGCGGCTCGTCGACGGGCAGGCGCTCGAGCGTGCTCACGACGCGGCGGCGGGCGGGAATGGGCGGCCGGGCGCGGCCGCCGCGCCCGTCTCGGGCGTCACGGAGCCGGCCGAGAGAATGTAGGTGAACGCTTCCTCGACCGTCATGGGAAGCGGGATCAGGCGGGAGCGGGGCACGATGACGGTGTACCCGGAGGTCGGATTGGGCGTCGTCGCCACGAACACGGTCACCGAGTCCTCGACGTGGCGCTGAACCATGCCCGGCGCGCGCGCGGTCACGAAGCCGATGGACCAGCGCCCCGCGGACGGATACTCGAAGAGTACCACCTCGCTGAACGGCCGCTCGTCCTCGGCCAGCACGGTGCGCACGATGCGGCTGGAAGCGGAGTAGATGCGGCGCGTGAGCGGGATGCGCTCGAGCAACACGTTCCACCACCCGAGCAGCCGCGCGCCCAGCGCGCGCTCCGTGGCCCAGCCGACGCCGAGCAGCAGGAGCAGCAGCGCGAGCAACCCGAGCCCCGGCAGCTCGACGCCGATGGCCGCGTAGAGGAAGCGGCCGAGCAGGCCGTCCAGCCACTGGAAGATCCACCACAGCACCCAGACCGTGACCGTGACCGGCGCGATCACGATCAGGCCGGCGACCAGGTGCCGGCGCAACGCGCGCATCGTTGCAGCTCTACTCACGCCCCATCACCTCCCGCAGGATCCTCTCCTGCACCCGCCACATCGCGCTGCGCTCGCGCGCCCCGCCCGCCGGGTGATCGTAGCCGAGCACGTGCAGCGTGCCGTGGACGGCGAGCCGCGCCAGCTCCTCCAGCGGCGGCACACCCAGCGAGGTGGCTTGCCGCAGCGCCTGCTCGAAACCCAGGTACACGTCGCCGACCGGCGGCTCCCCCGGCTGGTACAGCGGGAATGCGACGACGTCCGTCGGCCCCTGCCGCCCGAGATACCGCTGGTTCAGCTCCGCGATGCCGGCATCGTCGAGCAGCGCGAGCGAGATCTCGGCGGCGCGCACATCTTCCGCGGCCAGGGCCGCGCGCACGGCCCGCGTGAGCAGTTTCTCGAGGAGCCTCGCGTCGAGTTCCGGCGTTCCCGACGGCCGCGCGGTGATCGCGATGGTGATGCGCACCCGCGGCCGCGCCGGCATACCTACGGAGCGCGCTCGGGGATCACGGCTGCGGCTCGCTGTCGTCGGTCACGGCGTACGCGCGAATGATGTCCTTGACCAGCCGGTGCCGCACCACGTCCAGAGCGTCCAGATAGATGAAGCCGATGCCCTCGATGCCCCGCAGGATCCGCTCGATCTGGAGCAGGCCGGAGTCGTCCCGGCGGGGCAGGTCGATCTGCGTCTTGTCGCCGGTGATCACGACGCGCGAGTTCAGGCCCAGCCGGGTGAGGAACATCTTCATTTGCATCGTGCTGGCATTCTGCGCTTCGTCCAGGATGACGAAGGCGTCGGCGAGGGTGCGGCCGCGCATGTAGGCGAGCGGCGCGATCTCGATGGTGCGCGACTCGAGGGCGCGGCGCACCCAGTCGCTGGGCATCATGTCCTGGAGCGCGTCGTAGAGTGGACGCAGGTAGGGATCGACCTTTTCCTGCAGGTCGCCGGGCAGGAAGCCCAGGTTCTCGCCCGCCTCGACCGCCGGGCGCGCCAGAATGATCCGCTTGATGCGGTTCTTGCGCAGTGCATCCACGGCCATCGCCACGGCCAGGTAGGTCTTGCCGGTCCCGGCCGGGCCGATCGCTACCACGATGTCGTGCTGCGCGATCGCATCCATGTACGCCCGCTGGCCGTCCGACTTGGGCCCGATCACCTTCTTCGTGGCCGCCAGGTAAACGCGGCGCTCGTCCGGCCGGACCAGGACCTCTTCGCGGCGGCCGTTGGGCGGCAGCTCGGTGACCGCGCGGCGCACTTCCTCGATGCCGAACGAGGTGCCCAGGCGTGCCAGGTCGATGAGCCGCCGCGCGGCGCCGACCGCGCGCTCGACATCGGCGAGCTCGCCGGACAGGATCAGCTCATCCCCCCGGAGAATGACGCGGCAGCCGCACAGGCGCGACAGCTCCTGCAGGTTGATGTCGTTCACGCCGGCCAGGAGCAGGTAGTCCGCCCCTTCCGTTTCCAGACGGTGCTCGATCATACCGTTGTCCACGTCCGTCTTCAGCTCCTTTCCGTGCGGACCAGCGCGAGGTGCAGCTCCTTCAGCTCCTGCGCGGGCACGGGCGCGGGCGCGCCTTCGAACAGGGCGCGCGCCGCCGTGGTCTTCGGGAACGCGATCACGTCGCGCAGGCTGGTGGCGCCGACCAGCAGCATGACCAGCCGGTCGAAGCCGAAGGCGAAGCCGCCGTGGGGCGGCGCGCCGTAGCGGAACGCCTCCAGCAGAAACCCGAACTTCTCCTCGGCCTCGGCCTCGCCGATGCCGAGCGCACCGAAGATGTGACGTTGGAGATCGGGCTCGTGGATCCGGATGGATCCGCTGGCCAGCTCGTGGCCGTTGTAAACCGCATCGTACGCGCGTGCGCGGATGCCGGCTTCGAACAGCGCGCGCGCGTCGGTCGCGCCCAGCGTTCCCTTTTCCTCCGTATACGCCCGCAGCTTGGCCGCGTCTTGCGCGTGCGGCATGGTGAAGGGATGATGCGCCGCCACCAGCCGCCCGGCCGCCACATCCCAGTCGAAGAGCGGGAATTCCGTGACCCAGGCCCAGCGGTGCAGCCCCGGGTCCCGCAGCCCCAGCCGGTCTGCGAGATGGCGACGCAGGGCGTCCAGCGCGGCCTCGGCGCCGCCCAGCCGGGCCGCGTCCGTCGCGCCCAGATGGCTCTCGGCGACCAGGGGCAGCGTCCGGAAGTGGCCGATCACCACCACGAACAGGTCGCCCACCTCGAGCGCCGTGCGCTCGAGGAAGCGCTCGCCCAGAGAGCCCTCCAGGGCGCGCGCGAAGGAGCCGGCCAGCCCCTCTGCGCCCCGGCGGAGCCACAGGGCGCCGGCGGCCCCGGCGTCGCGCGCCACCTGCGCGAGCTCGTCCAGCTGCTTTCGGGAAAGCTTCGCCCCGCCTCCCGGCGCTCGAATACCCCGGATGCGCGCACCGGTGCCTCTTGTTTCCTGGAACAGCCGGAAATCGGCTTCGCGCAGGAGATCCGTCAGATCCTGGAACTCCATGCCCAGGCGCAGGTCGGGCTTGTCGGTCCCGTACTTCTCCAGTGCTTCGGCGTAAGTCAGCCGCGGAAACGGCGTGGCCAGCTCGATCCCGAGGATCTCACGCCAGAGCGCGGTGACGAGCCCCTCGCCGATGTGGAAGACGTCCTCCTCGGTGACGAAGGAGAGCTCGGCGTCGATTTGCGTGAACTCGGGCTGCCGATCCGCACGCAGGTCTTCGTCGCGCAGGCAACGCGCGATCTGGAAATAGCGGTCGAACCCGGCCACCATGAGAAGCTGCTTGTAGAGCTGCGGCGACTGGGGCAGCGCGTAGAACTCCCCCGCATGCAGACGACTCGGCACCAGGTAATCGCGCGCACCCTCCGGCGTGCGGCGCGTCAGGATCGGCGTCTCGATCTCCCAGAAGCCGTGCTCTGACAGGAACGCGCGCGCGACCTGCAACGCCTGGTGCCGGATCCCGAGCGCTCGTTGCAGCTCTTCCCGCCGCAGGTCGAGATAGCGGTAGCGCAGCCTGAGCTCCTCCGCCGGCAACTCTTCCCCCGGCACCTGCGCCACCGGAATCACGGGCGTCTCGGCCTGCGCGAGCACCTCGAAGCCGGTCACATGCACTTCGATCTCGCCGGTCGCGAGCTCGGGGTTCACGTTTGCGGCGGGTCGGGCGACGACCTCTCCCTCGAGCGCGATGACCGTCTCCGCACCCAGTCGGCGCGCGCTCTCGAGCACTGCGGACGGCGTCCAGTCCGGCCCGAACGAAAGCTGCACCCGGCCCGTGCGGTCCCGCAGATCGACGAAGATGAGCCCACCGAGATCGCGCCGGCGGTGGATCCATCCGGCGAGGCGCACGCGGTCCCCCGCGTTCTCGCGGCGGAGCGAGCCGACCACCGTGCTGCGGTAAGCCGTGGGCATGCGGTAGCTCATGCGCTACGCCTCCTCCCTTCCCGCGATCGCCACCCGACGACGCCTCCGAACGCGAGCAGCACGCCCGCGGCATCCGCCAGGAAATCGGCGGCTTCCGCGGAGCGGCCCGGCACCCGGAGCTGCTGCACCTCGTCGCACGCCCCCACGAGCAGCGCCGCGACGAGCGGCCAGAACCAGACCGGGCGCTTCCCCGCCCGCAGCCAGCCGAAGGCGACCAGCGCGCCCAACGCACCGTACACCGCCAGGTGCACGAGCTTGTCCAGCGCGAAGCCGACGTCCGGCAACTCGTGGTCGCTCCGGCCGCCCATGAAAAGCAGAACCGCCGACCAGAGCGCGGCGGGTGTGTACGCGAGCCAGGTCATCATGGCCGATGGCAGCGTGGCGGCGTTCCCCGGGCCGGCTCGCGCCGCGCCCGGGCAGGCAAGTTTGATGCGAAAAGATGGGATTCGATCGCGCGCCGAGCAATAAGAAAGCTTGATTCCCAGCCGGGCCGCACCACATTTTGCCGCGGGAGATGAGGTACGCCTGGCCGCGACGCCACCATGCGCTTCCCCGCACGCACATCCCCTCTCGTCCCGCGCCGTGCCTGGACCGCACGGCTCCTGTTCGTGCTCGTGGCCGCGAGCGCGTGCGCCCGTGAGGACGAGGGACCGCTGAGCCCGGAGGCGGTGGCGGGCGTGTTCGAGCTCACGGAGCGGGACGGCCTGTCGTTGCCGTACGTGGCCGCCGACAACTCGCTGTACACGGAGCGGCTGCTCTCGGGCCGGCTGCGGTTGGACGCGAGCGGGCGCTACCAGGACGTGAAGCTGCACGAGTGGACTTCGGCGGGCGACGTCCTCGTCGACAGCATGCTCGATCGTGGCACGTACCGGGTGTCGCAGCGCCACGGTCCGGACCGCATCGAGTTCCGCTCCGAGCTGGACCGGGGCAGCTTCGTGGGCACGCTGGACGGACAGAGCCTCACCTACGCCTACCGGATCTCCTACTGGGACCCGTACGCGCGTGAGGAACGGGTGCGACTCGAAGTGTACAGCTGGCGACGGAAGTGACGCGTGCGCGCGGCTCCGGGAAGGAGGCAGCCATGTCGTTGACATCACTGGGGATCGGGCAAGCGGCCGCGGACACGGCGGCCGCCGCCCCGCCGGTCTGGCAGAGCCTTCTCGAGCGCGCGCGCGAGCTGTGGAATCAGCCGACGCCGTACTCGGACCAGCTGAAGCTGCTGGCGGTCATGCTGCTGCTGTGGTTGCTGTTGCGGCGCAGCCAGGCGCGGCGCCCGGGCGCGGAGGACCTGCGGGGTCGCGCGACCGATGTGCTCAAGGACCGCCTCGCGCGCGGGGAGATCAATCGGGAGACGTACGAGAAGATCCGGGCGGAGCTCGACAGCGGGTCGCGGAAACGCTGACTCAGTGGAGCCCCGGCGGGGAGGCACTGCGCGGGGCGAGCACGCCTTCCGCTTCGCTCAGGGCACGGTAGAACTCGCCCGCATCGCGGGCCGCGATCAGCCGCTGCCGCACCGGTTCCTGCCGCAGCAGCCGTGAGATCCGACTGAGTGCCTTGATATGCGGGGCGGCGTCCGTCTCCGGGCCGACCAGCAGAAACAGGAGCCGGACCGGCTGGCCGTCCAGCGCGTCGAAGTCGACGGGCTCGGCCGTACGGCCCGCGGCCAGCCTCAGCTCGGGCACAGCGGAGGACTTCCCGTGCGGGATGGCGACGCCGTTGCCGATCCCGGTCGAGAGCACGGCTTCCCGCTCCCGCACCGCCCGCAGCACGTCGCCGGGATCTTCCACACGGTCCGCGCGGGTAAGGAGCTGGACCAGCTCCTCGAGCAACTCGCTTTTCGTGGCAGCGACGAGCGGGATCTTGATGCGCTCGGGGGCGAGCAGATCCGTCAACAGCAAGCGGGCCTCGCGTGCGTGATGAGATCACCCACAGGCTGGCCCAAGGTAATGGCGCTGCAAGAGAGCATCAAGCAGAAGACGACGCCGGCGCGCGCGCACAGGGGCGGCGCCGCGCCGCTCGCGCTCGCGCTACTCCTCGCCAGCGCGGCGCCGGCCCCGGCCCAGCGGCTCCTCTCCTGGCCCGTGCGCACGGGCGCGGGTGCGGAGGCGCTGCTCCCCGGCGCCGCCGCCGTGTTCTGGAACCCGGCGGCGACGGCCGTGATCGAGGGCCGAGCCGAGGGGCTGCTGCTGCAGACCGATGGCCCCGATGTGACCGGTCTCGGCGGAGTCGCGCTCGCCGGCGCGCTCCGGCCCACGCGGCGCATGACGGCCGCGCTGGGGTACGATCATTTCAGCATCGATGGCATCCCGCGCACGAGCACCTCGCCGAACCCGGACTCGGCCGATGGGGAGGTTGCCATCGCGGAGGACGAGCTGGCGCTGGCGTCGGCGCGCGAGCTGCTGCCGGGCCTGTGGGGCGGCGCGACACTGCGTTACTGGTGGACGTCCCGTGATGCGGGCGGGGATCGAGGCCTCGCGGCCGGCCTGGGCGTGCACTACCGCCTGCCGCTTCCCATCCCCGCCGCGCTGGGCGGCGCGCTTTTCACCGGTGCGGAGGCCGGCCCGCGCTGGCTGGTCGGCGTCGAAGGCGCATCGGCACCCATCGGTGCGGGCGGGCCATCCATCGGGCTGAGCTACGGGCTGCGCGACGGCGGGAGTGGGCGCGAGCACCGCGCCGTGGTCAGCGCACACTGGCGCGGACGGTTCCAGATCGCGGCGGGCGTGGCCGGGGGCTGGGAGCGGGAGCCGGGCGCGTGGGAGCCCGTGCTCGCTGCCAGCGTTTGGCTCGGCCGCTACAGCCTCGCCATCGTGCGCGAGGAGCTGGCGAACGGCTTCGGCGCGAGCCACGCGTATCGCTTCAACGTGTTGTTCTGAGGAATGCTGGACGATCAGCGACTGGATCTACTCGAGCTGCTGCCGGCGCAGGCGGAAATCGAGCTGGCCCGGCACTTCGCCGCGCGCGGGCAACCTGCGTATCGCGTGGCGCAGGCGCGGGCGTGGCTCTACCAGCGCGATGCGCTGCACTTCCGCGAGCTGACGGATCTGCCAGCGGGGGAGCGCGCCGCGCTGGCCGACCGATTCACGCTCACCGCGCCGGAGCTGGCACGCGTCGCACGCTCGAGCGACGGAACCGTGAAGCACCTGTGGCGCATGGCCGATGGTGAGCTGCTCGAGTCGGTGCTGATCCCGGCCCGCGCCCGGATGACGCTCTGCATGTCGTCGCAGGCCGGGTGCGCCCTGGCGTGCGTCTTCTGCGCGACCGGCTGGTCCGGCTACCGGCGGCAGCTCACGGCCGCCGAGATCGTGGCACAGTTCCGCGGCGCGCGCCGCTGGGCGCGCGCGCACGAGGGCGGCGAGATCACCAACGTCGTCTTCATGGGGATGGGCGAGCCGCTGGCGAACCGGAAGGCCGTCATGCCGGCGCTGACGCTGCTCAACCAGGGCTACGGCCTGGGGGCCCGGCGCATCACGGTCTCGACCGTCGGGATCGTGCCGGGCATCCGCGAGCTGGCCGCCCGTCCCGAGCAGTTCCGGCTCGCGGTCTCGCTGCACGCGCCCAATCACGAGCTGCGCCGACGGCTCGTGCCCGTCGAGAAGAAGCACCCGCTGCCCGAGCTCCTGGAGGCGCTGCGTGCGTTCGAGGCGGCGGGCGGCCGCCGCATCACCTTCGAGTACGTGATGATCGACGGCGTGAACGACTCGCCCGAGCTGGCCCGCGAGCTGGCGGCGCTCGTGGCCGAGTTCCAGGCGCACGTCAACCTGATCCCGTTCAATCCTATCCCGGGTGCGCCCTGGCAGCCCACGCCCCCGGCGCGCCTGCGCGCCTTCGCCGAGGTGCTGCAAGCGCGCGGCGTGGCCGCCACCGTCCGCTCCCCGCGTGGCCGCGACATCGCCGCCGCGTGCGGGCAACTGCGTGCGGAGCACGAGACGCGGCCGCCAAAGCCGTTCGTGGAGTTGATGCGGGCGGAGCGGCCGGAGGTCGCGGCGCTCTCCGGCAGCGTGTAGCAATTGCCGACGAAAAATGTCACGCGGAGACGCGGAGCGGGATGGAGGCGCGGAGAACGAATCTTTTTAAGTTTTTCGTTCTCGGCGCCTCCTGCTTTCTCTGCGTCTCCGCGTGACATTTATCGCTAGTCGCTAGCCACTTTCCTTCAGCATCCTCGCGATCCTTCCCACCACTCGCCTCCACCAGCTCCGGTGCGTCGCCGGTTCCGCCGGTGCCCAGTCCTGCCCCAGCACCACCGTGACGTCCAGGTAAAGAGCGCTGTCCAGCTCCGTGCGCACGCGCTCGATATCGAGCGCATCGGCCACGCGCCGTGCGGCAGCGGGCTTCCCCACGCGGTCCAGAACCTCCGAGCTGTCGCGGCCGAATGCCTCCGCGTTCCCGAAGTAGACGACGTCGAAGCCTTCAGCCCGCAGCCGGTCCATGACCTGCCGGGCGAGCCCGGCCTTGCCCGCGGCGTTCAGCACCTCCACGCGGATGCGCGGCTCGAGCTTCACGCGGCCGGGGTCGAACTCGGGCTCGCTCGGCTGCGGCAGGAGCGGCGCACCTTCACCCGCCGGCTCCTCCGCTGCCCGCCCCCACCACTGTGCCGCGAACGAGACCAGGAACGCCCCGGCGGCGGCGAGCGCGACAACCAGGACCAGCAGCTCCAGGCGTCGCCTCACGGGTCCACCGGCGAGCGAGCGAGTGAATTCCAGAAGCCGAGCGTCTCCGGCCGGAGGGCGCGGCCGCTTCCGACCAGGTGGCGGATGCGCGCGCCCACCACTTCCTGGAGCACGGCCGACCGCGCGGCGGGCATGCGCGCGCGCAGCGCCGCGCGCCAGAGCGGCTCGAACGTGCGCCCCGGCTCGAGGAAGTCGGCCAGGTAGAGTGCGCCCCCCAGTTCGTCCAGCTCGGGGTGGCCGATGGTGTGGTACGCGACGGCGCGCAGCAGCGCCTCGTCCGCGCAGCCGTCGCCGCGCAGGCGCGCGGCCGCGGCCGGTCCGTGCAGCAGCAGCGCGGGCCACCCGCGGCACTCCGGCGGCACCAGCGGCCGGAGCGCGGCGGGGTCGGCGTCGCGCAGCGCGTCATGCAGCCAGGCCGCCGCGCGCCAGCGCGCGCGCTCCGCGTCGGAGAGGCCGAGCGCGGCGGCCCAGCGGTCCAGCAGCTCCGCCACGCGCGCCAGGTGCTCCCGGCGCGCGGGCGTCGCTTCGGCCCAGGGCGGCAGCCGCCCTCCGGCCGCGTCCGCCACGACGTCGGCGCCCATTACGCTCCCAGGATGGCGTTGTCGATGAGGCGCGTCTGGCCGACGAACGCGGCGAGGGCCAGGACATCGCCGCGGCGGGCCACGGCCACCGGCTCCAGCTCGTCCGGGTGCACCAGCTCCACGTACTGCACCCGCACGTCCGGTTCGGCGGCGAGCGTGTCGAGCACCAGTGCGCACAGGCGCGCCGCGTCCCGCTCGCCCGCCGCGAACGCGGCCTCGGCGCGCCCCAGCCCGCACGAGAGCGCCGTCGCGCGCCGGCGCTGCTCCGGGCTCAAGTACGCGTTGCGGGAGCTCATGGCCAGACCGTCCGGCTCGCGCACGATGGGCGCGACCACGATCTCGAGCGGCCAGTCCAGGTCCGCGACCATGCGTCGGATCAGCGTCGCTTGCTGGTAGTCCTTCTGCCCGAACACGGCCATGTCCGGCTGCACGATGTGGCACAGCTTCGTGACCACCGTGAGCACGCCCTGGAAGTGTCCCGGCCGGAACGCGCCGCACAGCCGGTCCGCCAGGCGCGTCGGCACCACCTGCGTGGCCGGCTCTCGCCGCGGATACATCTCGGCGTCGGACGGGGCGAAGATCAGGTCGGCGCCGCGGCCGCGCGCGAGCTCGGCGTCGCGCTCCAGGTCGCGCGGGTACGCCGCGAAGTCTTCCTGCGGGCCGAACTGGAGCGGGTTGACGTAGATGGAGACGACGACGTACCCGGTGCGCTCGCGGGCGCGGTCCACGAGCGACAAGTGCCCCTCGTGCAGATACCCCATCGTCGGCACGAAGCCGATGCGGGCACCGCCGCCCCGGGCGCGGGCGACCGCCGCGCGCGCGGCCGCGATCGTGCGGACGATCTCCACCTATTCGAAGGAATGCTCGGGGCCGGGATACTCGCCCGAGCGTACCGCGGCCACGTACTTGTCGAGGCCCGTGCGCGCCGTGCCGCCGAGCTCGGCGAACTGCCGCAGAAAGCGAGGACGAAACAGCTCGTTCAGCCCCAGCATGTCGTAGAGCACGAGGATCTGTCCGTCCACGTACGGGCCCGCGCCGATCCCGATCGTCGGAATCGAGACTGCGCGGCTGATTTCCCCGCCCAGGGTGGCGGGAATCAGCTCGAGCACGAGCGCGAAGCAGCCCGCGTCCGCAAGCCGCTGCGCTTCCGCCTTGAGCCGCTCCGCGTCCGGCTCCTCCCGTCCCTGCACCCGGTAGCCGCCCAGCGCGTGCACGGATTGCGGCGTGAGACCGATGTGACCGAGCACCGGCATGCCCGCACGCACGAGTGCGCGCACGTGGCGGGCGCGCTCCTCGTCGCCCCCCTCGAGCTTCACCGCCTCGGCACCCGTCTCTTTCAGGATGCGCCCGGCGTTGCGCAGCGTCTCTTCCAGCGAGATCTGGAAGGACAGAAACGGCATGTCCACGGCCAGCAGCGCGCGGCGCACCCCGCGGCGCACGGCGCGCGCGTGGTGGATCATGTCCTCGACGGTGACGGGGAGAGTCGAGTCGTAGCCGAAGACCACCTGGCCCAGGGAGTCGCCGACCAGGATCAGGTCGACGCCGGCCTCGTCCACCAGCCGGCCGAAGAGGAAATCGTAGGCGGTGAGCGCGACGATCTTCTCGCCGCGTCGCTTCATTTCCAGGAGCTCGCGCACGGTGACGCGCCGTTCCCGACCGGAACCCTGCGTCGTCATGGCCGCCGCCTTCCCGCAGCTCGAGCCGGTTGCCGCAACGCGCGTAAGGGCGCGCCTGCCTTCACGTTGACCACCGCGGCAAGCTAAGCCCATCTTGCGCGTGTGTCAAAGGGAATCCGCTTCGATGCGCTGCTCGTCCGCTACCTGGCCGACGAGCTCGATCGGCGCCTGCGCGGGCGCCGCGTCTCCGCCCTCTGGTTCCAGGGGCGCGCAGCCCGCGTCTGGTTGATCCTGGCGGATGAGGCGCTGCTCTGGGAGCTGGCGCCAGCGCGTGGCTTCGTCCGGCTGCTGCCGGCACCGGACGCCCCCACCCTGGCGCGCCTTCCGCACGGCACCGTACTCCGGCGCGTGCATGCTCCGGCGGACGAGCGCGTGCTCCGCTGCGAGCTGGGTGGACCGCATGCGGCGCGCACGCTCGTGCTAGAGCTGTTGACGAACCAGTGGAACGCGCTGCTGCTGGGGGAGGACGGCCGCATCCGGCAGGTGCTCCGGGCACGCAACGCGGGCGCGCGCGTGCTTCGGCGCGGGGTGCGCTACGCCGAGCCGCCGCCCGCGGGTAGGATCGGCGTCCAGCAGCCGATCGAGCGGGCCGCGTGGCTGGGACTCCTGGGCGCCGTGGCGCCCGCGGAACGCGCGCGTGTCGTGATCGAACGGCTGGCGTGGCTGAGCCCGCAGAACGTCCGTGCGGTTCTGGGCGAGGCGGCGCAGGTGGAGGACGCGGGCGCGCTCGAAGCGGCGTACGAGCGCTACCGCGCGCTGGCCAGTCTACCCGAGCCGCGGCCGCGCGTGCTCGAGCCGGAGCACGACCCCCGACCGTATCCCGTTCCCCTGCCGGGAATCCCGGATCGGCCGGTGCCGACTCTGCTGGCCGCCATGGATGCGGTGGCCGGCGTCGGGGCGGAACCGGCGCCGTCGCTGCCGCCCGAGCTACTCGAACGTTTGCGGTGGCGGATTCGACACGCAGAGGCCAGGCTGCGGCGTCTCGCCGACCAGGCCGCGCGGGCGCAACCGGAGGCGGAGTCGCTCCGGCGGCGTGCTGATCTGCTGCTGAGCCAGCTGCACCGGGTCGCGCGCGGCGCCGCGCGCGCCGAGCTCTCCGACTTCGAGGGTGGGACCGTCACGGTCGAGCTCGATCCCACGCGCACGCCGGCGCAAAACGCCCAGCAATGGTACGACGCCGCCCGCAAGCGCGAGCGGGCGGCAGCGCGCCTGCCGGTGCTCAGGAGCGCGGCCGGGGCCGACAAGGACCGTCTGGTCGCCCTGCTCGGCCGGGCCGAGCGCGGGGACGTGACCGCGGCGGAGCTCGACGCGGTACTCGGCCCAGCCGCCGCCCCCCGGCACGCGCCCGAAGCGCGATTGCCCTACCGGCGCTACCGAACCTCCAGCGGGCTGGAGGTGCGCGTGGGCAAGAGCAGCCGCGCCAACGACGAGCTCACGTTCCGGCACGCCGCACCCACCGACATCTGGCTCCACGCCCGCGATGTGGCCGGCGCCCATGTCGTGCTCCGCTGGCCCCGTGCAACGGCCGGCCCGCCCGCGCGCGACCTGACCGAGGCAGCGGTCCTGGCAGCGCTGCACAGCCGCGCACGCAGTGCCGGCGTGGTCCCGGTCGACTGGACCCGGCGCAAGTACGTGCGCAAGCCGCGCAAGGCGGCGCCCGGCGCCGTGATTCCCGAGCGCGTGCAGACCATGTTCGTGGAGCCGGATGGGGAGTTGGAGCGGAGACTCCGCTTCGATCCCGAGGATCAGGCGCAGGCGGAGAGCGATTAGAGGCAACTGCGAAGAAGAAGTCGGCACTCGAGAAGCGGCACTCGAGAAGCGGCACTCGAGAAGCGGCACTCGAGAAGCGGCACACGGGAGTTACAGGTGCCGAAGTGCCGCCGTTCAAGTGCCGCCGTTCAAGTGCCGCCGTTCAAGTGCCGCCGTTCAAGTGCCGCCGTTCAAGTGCCGCCGTTCAAGTGCCGCAGTTCGATTCACTGATCGACTGCATCGACCGCGTCGCGCAACGACGCCACGAACTTCTCCGCCCCCACCGGCCCGCCCCGATCGAGCGCATCGATGAGCGCGCTTCCGACCACCACCCCGTCCGCCACGCGTGCCACCTCCGCAGCCTGAGCGGCCGTCGAGATGCCGAAGCCGACCGCAATGGGCACGCGGGTGAACCGGCGCAGCGCCGCCACCTCATCCGCGAGCCGCGCGCGCAGCTCGGTCCGCGCGCCCGTCACGCCCGTGCGTGAGATGTAATACAGGAACCCCTGGGCGCGCCGCGCGATTTCGCGCACGCGGGCCGGCGGGGTCGTGGGCGCGAGCAGGCGCACCAGCGCGAGCGGCGCCCGTTCGAACGCCGCCTCCAGCTCGCGGTCGCTGCCCACGGGCAGATCGGTGAGCAGCACGCCGTCCGCGCCTGCCGCGCTCGCAGCGCGCAGGAAACGTTCGACGCCGTAGGCCAGCACCGGGTTCAGGTACGTGAACAGGACGACGGCGGTCTCTCGAGACCGGCGGAAGTCCGCCAGCGCGTCCAGAGTCCAGGCGAGCGTTGCGCCGCGCTGGAGCGCGCGCTCCGAAGCGTGCTGGATCGTCGCGCCGTCGGCGAGCGGATCACTGAACGGAACTCCCAGCTCGAGGACGTCGGCGCCCGCATCCGCCAGGCGCAGCAGCAGCTCCGGTGTTTCCTGCGGATCGGGGTAGCCCGCGGTGAGGTACGGGATCAGGGCCCGGCGGCCGGCGGCTCGCCATGCCGCGAAGCGCGCCGCCAGCCGGTCGGCCTCAGATGAAGTAGTCCCCAATGTTAAGCCCGTACTTCGCCGGGTCGGTGGTTTTTACGATGGTGCGGCGGGGGCGACCCGTCGCCGGGTCGAGTTCGGAGAGGTCCGCGCTCTCGGGATTCGCGAGCGGCATGCCCAGCGGGTTCGAGATGATCTTCACCACCGGCTGGTGGATGCGCATGGGATCCGGGTTCGGCGACACCACCACGGCCAGCTCGAACGTATCCAGGATCACCAGCGTACCGACGGGGAAGATCCCGGTGATGTTGATGAACGCCTTCACCACCAGCGCATCGAAGCCGCGCTTGGGGTTGTCCCGCATCTCGCGCAGCACTCCATCCGGCGGCCACGGCAGCGCCTGATAGCTCCGCTTCGAGGTACCCGCGTCGAACCCGTCTGCCACCGCCACGATGCGGCTGAAGAGGCCGGGGCTGCGCGACCGCCGGTTCGGCGGATAGCCGGTCAGATCGATCTTCATGTGGTGCTCGTACGCCAGGAGCATGGCGCGGAACGGCACCTCGGAGAAGCCGTGCATCGAGAAGAGCGACAGCAGCCCGAGCGCGGTGTGGTCCTTCATTTCGGCGAACTCGGCATCGTTGAGCGGCCCCGTCTTGTTCGTGATCTCGGGGCTGATCCGCATCTTGCCGATGTCGTGGAAGAGCGCGCCCAGGCCGAGCTCGTAGAGCTGGACCTTCGAGAGTCCGAGCTTCTGTCCCAGCAC
>JACQPS010000023.1 GCA_016207445.1 Gemmatimonadota bacterium
CGAACCTGAGCACGCTCAGCTTGCGCGCCGTCGCGAGCAAGGGCATCCTGTTCCTGGATTTCGCCGTGGGCGCCGGGTACGACAAGTACTCGAGTGACCTGAGCTTCGACTGGCAGCTCCGCTGTCAGACCAATTCCTGCAGGGCCGCAACGGGCGGCACGAGCGACCTCATTCTGCGGCCTTCCAAGGACGGGATCACAGCCGCCCCGGTCGAGGGCGAGCTCGAGACGGCCGCCTGGAACGTGTTCGGCGACGTGGCGCTCAACTTCCTCATGCTCAACATCGTGGGCGAGCTGGGCTACCAGAAGTCGACGGACGTCATCGGCCTGGATGAGCTGCGTGCCGCGAACCTGAAGGATCAGGACCTCACGAAGGAGGACCTGAAGGGCGGCCGCTTCTTCGGCAGCTTTGGGGTGCGGATCCAGCTCTGAGGCACGGACGCACCGCTGTGCGGGCCGGCGCCGCGAGGGGCGCCGGCCCGCTTTTTTTCCTCTTGTCTGCAAAGGACCTGCGGGGGTATGTTCGCGCCCGACCTTTCGCCAGCCACCACCATCCGCGGAACGTGGACCACCGAGTAGACGAGCGGCTGCCTGCGCGCCCGGGCGCAAGCGCCGACGCGCACGCCGTGAACCGGCTGCAGGAGCGGGTGGCGTGGAACGCGCTGCGCTACCCGATCGCGCCGGGCGCGAACCGGCTGCCGTACATGCTGGGGGGTCTCACCTTCTTCGGCATGGTGCTGCTCATCGTCACGGGAATCCTGCTCGACCAGTTCTACAATCCCAGCCCGGTGGGCGCGCACGACAGCGTCGTGTACATCATGACGCGGGTGCCGCTGGGAAACTGGGTTCGCGCGCTGCACTACTGGGCGGCGACGGTCGTGCTGGTCACGGTCTTCCTGCACCTGATCCACGTCTTCTGGCGCAGGAGCTACTTCCGGCCGCGCGAGCTTACGTGGTGGACGGGCGCGGCGCTGCTGCTCGTCGCGTTCGCGCTCGTCTTCACCGGGACCGTGCTGCGTGCGGACCAGGAGGGCGGCGAAGCGCTGGCGCACGCGGTCGCGGGCGCGCGGCTGGTGGGTGCGGTCGGCACGCCGCTCACGCCCGACTTCGCACGCAGCACCCCGCTGCTCGCCAGGCTGCACAACGCACACGTGAGTCTCCTGCCGCTGACGCTGCTCGGCCTCGTGGGCCTGCACTTCTGGCTGATCCGGCACCTCGGCCTGCACGTGCACGAGGCGCGCACCGCGGTCTTCACGGACCACCTGCGGCGACTCACGGGGTATGGTCTTCTGCTGCTCGGCGGCCTGGCGCTCCTGGCGGCACTCTTTCCGCCCGGAATCGGCTACCCGGTCGTAGAGGGGGCCGAGGTGACCAAGCCGTTCTGGCCGTTCCTCTGGATCTACGCCGCGGAGAACGCGTTCGGGCTATGGGGCATGCTGGCGGCGCCCGCGGTTCTGTTCGGATTCCTGTTCCTGGTCCCGCTGCTCGACCGGCGGCACCAGGACATCGGCGGGCGTCCTCGCTGGCTCTTTCTGCTGGCCACGTTCCTCCTGGCCGCCTATCTCGGTGCGCTCCTCTACGGCGCGGTCGCGCCGCAGGTCGAGCATCTGGGGATGTAGGCTTCGCCGGGAACGGGAGCGGGAACGGGATCGGGAACGGGATCGGGATCGGGCAGGCGGCGGAGGTTGCGCTTGAGGCTTGAACAGGGTGGAGCAATGCGACGGGAAGTGGTGGCTGGGTTGATCTGGTTGCTGGCGTTCCTGGGCGCGGTGCCGACCGCGCCGGCCCACGAGAAGGGTGTGATCCGTCTGCGCACGAACCCGCTGCCGGCGGGGAGCGAGATCGAGCTGCGCGGCGAGCGCTTGCCCCGGAACGCGCCCTTGCGGCTCGAGCTGCGCGGAACACTGGAGACGTTTCCGCTGGCCGAGGTCCGGACCGACTCCGCCGGCGTCGTGACCGGGCGGTTCGGTCTCCCGGCGGAAGCGGGACCGGGCAACTACGCGCTCGTGGCTCTGGCGGCAGATGGAGAGGAAGTGGGCCGCGTTGAGCTGGTTCTCGTGCCGGCGGCAGCGGCGGACGGGCACGCCCGCCACGAAGCCGGGCCGGTCGAGCCGCACGCGACGGCCGAGCTGATGGACGTGCCGGTGGCGCGGAATCCGGCCGAGTGGGTGGCGATCGTGGGCCTTTCATTGCTGAGCCTGGGCGCCGGGGCCGCATTATTGCGGGGCAGCGCGGGACCGCGCGCGTGCGGACGGGACTGAAAGCGGAGCAGCCAATGTGGCTCAGAGGGGTGGGGGTTGGTGCGCTGGCACTCGTCTGGATGACACCGCTGTGGGCGCAACACGGCGATCACGAAGGCGAGGCAACGAAGCACCAGGAGCAGCCAGAGGCGGCGCACGCGGTCGGACCGGCCGGAATCCCCATGCAGCGCACCGGATCGGGAACCGCCTGGCAGCCGGACCTCTCGCCGATGTACGGCCGGCACCTGCGCGCCGGCGCCTGGAGCCCGATGGTGCATGGCAGCGTCTTCCTCCAGTACGTGGACGCAGGAGGCCGCCGCGGCGACGAGCAGCTCGGGGCCACGACCTGGTTCATGGGCATGGCGAAGCGGCGCTTCGCCGGCGGCGAGCTGGGGGTGCGCGGCATGTTCAGCCTGGACCCACTCACGGTCGGCACCTGCGGCTACCCGCTGCTGCTGGCGACGGGCGAGACCTGCGAAGGAGAGGCGCTCCACGACCGGCAGCACCCGCACGACCTGCTCATGGAGATCACTGCCGAGTACGCGCGCGAGCTGGCGCCGGGGCTGGCGCTCACGCTGTACGGCGGCCCGGCGGCCGAGCCGGCGCTCGGCCCGGTGGCGTTCCCGCACCGCCTCTCGGCGCTCGCGAATCCGCTCGCGCCCATCGGTCACCACTGGCAAGATGCTACGCACATCGCGTTCGGCGTGGTCACGGCGGGGGTATTCGGGCGCGCCTGGAAGCTGGAGGGTTCGGTCTTCAACGGCCGTGAGCCCGATGAGGCGCGCTACGACCTCGACCTGAACGGTCTGGATTCGTATTCGGGGCGCATCTGGTGGCTGCCGAGCGAGCGCGTGGCGTTTCAGGTCTCGCTCGGGCACCTGGAGGAGGCCGAAGTCGACGTCGACGTCGGCGGCCGCCGCGATGTGGACCGCACCACGGCGTCGCTCACGTACCATCACCCGGTCTCGCGCGGCGGCCTGTGGGCGACGACGCTGGTCTGGGGGCGCAACCGCGAGCAGGACGAGAGGACGCACTCGGCCCTCGTCGAGACCAGCCTCAACCTGCAGGAGCAGCACCTCTTCTTTGCACGGGGGGAGATCGTGCAAAAGCCGGCCGGGGACCTGGACGTGAGTGACGCGGGCGGCTTCACCGTCGACAGGCGGTTCACCGTCGGCAGCGGTTCCCTGGGTTACATGAGGCAGATCGGAATCGGGGGCCTCGTCGGCGGCATCGGCGCCCGCGCCGGCCTGGCTTTCGTGCCGGACGCGCTCGAGTCGTTCTACGGCAGTCAGCCCTTCGGCTTCGTCGTCTTCGCTCACCTGCGACCCGCTCCGATGCGGATGGACGTCATGTCGCGGCAAGACCGGCCGGAGCACGAGGCGCGCGGCCGTTCGCCGGCGAGACCACACCACTGACGAGCCCTCGCGGGTGCGCGCGGCCGCGCCGCGGCCGCGCGACCCGCAGCCTAGCCCATGGTCGAAAGCGTCGAGCACGTCATCGTTGGAGCCGGTCCAGCGGGGCTGCGCGCGGCCCAGGTGCTGGCAGAGGCCGGGCGCGAGGTTCTCGTGCTCGAGAAGAACGACGAGATCGGCCCCAAGACCTGTGGCGGCGGGCTCACCCTGAAAGCCGTGCGCGAGCTGGAGGCGCTCGGCCTGCCGGCGGAGTGCGGGCTCGATCTCCTCAGCTTCGCCTCCAGACGGCACGATTCGCCGCTCGCGCTCCACCCGTATTATGGCCGGGTCCGTACCGTGCCACGTCGAGCGCTGGGCGCGTTTCAGGCCGCCCGCGTCCGCTCCGCGGGCGCCGATCTCCGCACCGGGGCCGCTGCCGCCGGGCTGGACCCGGCCGGGCGCACGCTCACGGTGGACGGCCGCGTGCTCCGGTACCGTCACCTGCTCGCTGCCGACGGCTCCAAGTCACTGGTGCGCAGAGCATTGGGTTTGGCGGGCTCGCGCGCTTTCTTCGCGGGCGAGTACAACATTCCCGGGCTCGCACGCGAGCACCTGTGGGTGGTCTTCGACTCGCCAGCGCTTGGGAACGGGTACTTCTGGATTTTCCCACACCGGGACTATGCATCGGTCGGCGCCGGGGTGCACAAGAAGCTGATCGCGCCCAACGCGGTGCGGCCGTACCTCGACGGGCGCATGGCGGAGCTGGGCATCGACCCCGGCGACACGCCCTACGAAGGAGCGACGATCGAGGTGCAGTTCGTCGGATTCGATTTTCCGGGGGGCGTTCACCTGGTGGGTGACGCCGCCGGCGTCGCCTCCGGGCTGACGTTCGA
>JACQPS010000148.1 GCA_016207445.1 Gemmatimonadota bacterium
GCCTGGTGCTCAATGTACCCGCCTACCGGCTCGACGTGTTCGAAGGCGACGAGCGGATCCGCAGCTACGAGGTCGCCGTCGGCCAACGCGGTCATCGCACGCCCGCGGGCAGTTACGCCATCTCCCGCATCGTCTGGAATCCGTGGTGGCACCCGCCCGCCAGCAAGTGGGCCCGCGGGCGGAAGCCGGTGCCGCCCGGCCCGAGCAACCCCATGGGCCGGGTCAAGCTCGACTTCCGCGATCTGTACTACGTGCACGGGACGCCCGAGCGACAGAGCCTGGGTCAGCCCGCGTCGCACGGGTGTGTGCGCATGCGCAACGAGGACGTCATCGAGCTGGCCCGCCTCGTTCACGGCCACGCCACGCCGGATGTGAGCGAGCAGGAGATCCAGCTGCTGCTGGAGCGGTCGCGGCGGACGCGGGCGTTCCGGCTCGCGCGCAGGGTCCCGTTCCGCGTCGTCTATCAGGTCGTGGAAGTGCGCGCTGGCGTTCTGCAGATCCATCCGGACGTGTACCGCCTCGCGGGCCGGACCCTGAAGGAGCGCGTGATCCAGCTTCTTTTGGCGGAGGGCTATCAGCCGGCGGAGCTCGACGAGAGCCGGTTGCAGGAGATCGTGGAGCGGGGCGTGACGCAGCCGGTCTCGGTTCCACTCGATTCATTGCTGGCTCCAAGCGCGGCACAAGGACCATGGCCAGAATCCTGATCGTCGAAGACAACGCGGACCTGCTGAACATCCTCAAGGAGTTGCTCGGGTCCGAGTACGAGGTCGTCACCGCGCGCCGCGGCGAGGAGGCGATCGAGAAGGCACGGCGCACGCCGCCGGATCTGGTGATCCTCGATCTGCAGCTCCCGTCCATGAACGGCATCGAGGCGGGACGCTGGATCAAGCGGGAGCTCGCGCCCCGCACCGTGCCGATCCTCGCGCTGACGGCGCTGGCCCAGGCCGGCGATGCGGAGGCGGTGCTGCGCTCCGGCTGCTGCGACGCGTACATGGCGAAGCCGGCTTCTCTCGCCGACATCCGGGAAAAGGTACGCGAGCTGCTCGGGCCACCGGCGCAGGCCGCATGAGCCACGCGGAACTCTCGTGGGTTGGGCCGGGCCCGGTCGCGCCACCTCCCCTCGCGCGGATGGAGGCGTCTCCCGCGCCGTCCTGCGCCGGACTGCTGCGCATCGGCGAGCGCATTGCCGGCGAGCTGACGGTGACCGGCTACCTGTGCGCAGGCCGACTCGGCCACCTGTATCTGGTTTGGAGCCTGCGGGAGTGGTGCGCCCAGGCCTGCAAGATCCTCGCGCCGGATCTGCGCGGGGATCGGCGGGCCGTCGCCGCGCGCCGCCTTGACCTGGTGCGCCGACCCAGCCCACCGCTCGGGACGGCACCGTACATGGCGCCGGAGCACGCGCGCGGACTGGCCCCCGGCCCGGCCGCGGACGTCTACGGGCTGGGCGCGCTGCTCTACGAGCTCGTCACCGGCCGCTGGCCGTTTCAGCACCTGTATGGCCGGGAGGACGACCGCACGGGAAAGGAACGACAGTTCCCGCAGATCACGGGTGAGCTGCCGCCGCCACCCCGCCGCTTCAACGCGCGCATCCCCGCATCGCTGGAGCGCACGATCCTCCGCTGCCTGCACCCTGCACCGGAGCAGCGCTTCGACGGGCCGCAGCAGCTGGTGCGCGCGCTGGCGGACGAGCTGGGCGAGCCGTTGGCGTTCTCGCCCGAGGCCGCGGACCCGGGACGACGACGCCGGGGGGATCGAACGTGCCAGTCCGTGGCCAGGTGAGGAGGGTGAGCCGTCTCGCGAGCGCCCTTCTCCTCGCGGCAGTGCCGCTCGCCGGCTGCGGCGGCGACGTCTCCACGCCTTTCGCCGATGACGACCGCTACGACCCCGCCGTGATCGAGCGGGAGCGGACCGAGGCCTCCTGGCGCCGCTCGGCGGAGCGCGACCGCGCCGCGCGCGGGGGCGCGCCGGACGGTGCGTCGCAGAACGCCGGCGATCCGGAGGGCGACGGCGCCGTACTCCAACCCGCCGCGGCCAGGGATGAGCCGGAGACGCTCGCGCACATCACGGCCGCAGCCGTGAACGCGCCGCCCCGACTGCCGCTGCGCGGCGGCAGCGGCCCGTCCGTGCTCCGCATCCAGATCCTGCTCGACCGTGTGAGCTTCTCTCCCGGCATCCTCGACGGCTACTGGGGGAAGAACACGGAGAAAGCGGTCTACTGGTTCCAGCACGCGCACGGACTCGAGCCGACGGGCCGCGTCGATGACGCCACCTACGCCCGCTTGCGCGAGCTCGCCGAGGATGGCGAGCCGGTCATGCTGTACGGCCTCAGCGCGGACGACCTGCGTGGCCCCTTCGTCTCGATCCCGAGGGACATCTACGCACAAGCCGGGCTCCGCTGCCTCTGCTACGAGTCGCCGCTCGAGCTGGTGAGCGAACGCTTCCACTCCACCCCCGAGCTGGTCGCGCAGCTCAATCCCGGCGTGGACCTGGGGCGTCTCGAGGAGGGCCGCACGCTCTGGGTGCCGAACGCGGACGAGGCGCCGCCGCCCGCCGGACGCGTCGCGCGCATCGTCGTCTCCAGGCGCGGCTTCTACACGCACGCACTCGACGCCGTGGGGCGCATCCTCTTTCACTTCCCCTCCACGCTCGGCTCGCGTTACGACCCGTCGCCCGACGGCCGGACCCGAGTGGTGGGCATCGTCCGGAACCCGCACTTTCACTACCAGCCGAAACTCTTTTCCGAGGTGCCGGACCACATGCCCGAGGCGATGCTGCAGCCCGGCCCGAACTCGCCGGTGGGCGTCGTCTGGATCGCGCTGTCGAAACGGCATTACGGCATCCACGGCACGCGTGAGCCGCGCAGCATCGGCTACACCAGCTCGCACGGCTGCGTCCGGCTCACGAACTGGGACGCGCGGCTGCTGGCCCGGCACGCGGCGAAGCGGACCCCGGTCGAGTTTCGCTGAGGCTGTCGCCGTCGACTCTCCGCGAGGGGAGGCGGCGCAGCTCGCGAATGCTTGACACATGCGCGTGCGCCGCCGCACACTGGGCAGCCATGAGTACGCTCCTCTTCTTCCTCTTCGCGCAGCTCGCGGCCGCACGCGTCGTCCCGCCCGTGCTCGCGTTTCCCGAACCCGGACTGGACGATCCGGCCGCCTATAAAGGATACGCCACGCGACTGTACCGGGACGCTGCCGGGAACGCCGTGCAGATCTACCTGAACCAGCGCGACGGGCGGGTCGTGCTGGTGTGGGGGAACGGGGCGAACGAAAGCGTCGCCTTCAGCGCGCGCGATTCGCTCGGCCGGCCGGCCTCGCTCGGGTGGGAGAGCGACAGCGCGCGCGTGGGATCGACGGGCAGCGAAAGGTGGCTCGAGTTCCGGCTGCGCGCGGCGTCGCCCGTCGTGGAGCTCGGCGGCTTTCTGCTCGGCTCCATGCGCTGGGAGCGCGACTTCCAGTACCGCCGGGATCACCTGAAGCCGTTCGACCCGCCCCCCGCTCCGATCCCGGAACTGGCCGGCCTCGTCGACGTGCTCGAACAGCTTCCGGCCGCCGAGCGGCAGGCGCACCTGCGGTTGCTGCGCGCCCGCTCCGCGGCGGAGCTCGCGGCCCGGCTGGAGCCCAGGGTCGCGCTGGCCCGGCAGGGCCGCAGGTGGACCGCGCGGCTCGAGCAGGCCTCGCTCGACGGACGCAACCGGCTGGTGCTCGAGGTCTCGGGAAACCGTGACGCGGCGGACGCCGTGCTGGACGGCCGCACGGTGCGCGTGCGCAGCCGATCCGGCGTGGCGGTCCTGCGGATCCGCGCGACCACCGATGCGCCCCCGCTCACCCCCCTCTCCCGCCACGAGATCTTCCGGCCGGAGTTCCTGAGCTACTACACGGCGCTGCGCGCACAGCACGACAGCGCGCGCGCGAGCGGCCGCGACGGCACGGCTGTGCTGCGCTTCCGCCAGCTCGAGCGGCAGGTGCGCGGCGTGGAGCTGCTCAGCTCGCGCGAAAAGATGATGGCGGCGCTCCCCAACTACGCCACCTATTTCGGCCGGGACATGATGGTGAGCGCGCTGCTGATGCAGCCGGTCTGGCGCGGCGAGATGCTCGAGCACGTGATCGCGAGCGCGCTGCGCAAGCTGAACCCGGCGGGCGAGGTCAGCCACGAGGAGGCGCTGGGCGGCCAGGCGATTCTGGAGAACGCCGTCGAATACCGCCGAACCGTGGACGCCGCACTGGCCGCGCGGCAGTCGGGCGACACGGCGGAGGCGGACAAAGGCTTCGCGCGCGCGCGAGAGCTGCTCGCGCGCCTGCAGCACCCCCGCGAAAACTACTGGATGATCGACGACGATCTGCAGCTCGCCGTCGTCGTCGGCCGCTACCTAGCCGATGCGCGCATCGAAGCCTCACACCAGCGAGAGTTTCTGCTCGCGCCCGGCGGCCCGGGGGGCGAGAGCCGCCTGCACCTCCTGCTCCGCAACTTCGCGCTGGTCGCCGACTGGCTCGAGCCGTACGCCGCCGATGGCGTGCCCACGAGTCTGGTGAGTTTCCGGCGGCTGCCCGACGGGCGCTGGCACGCTGGAAGCTGGCGCGACAGCGGCGTCGGGTACGGCGGCGGCCGCTTCGCCTACGATGTCAACGTGGTGTGGGCGCCGGCGGCACTGGCGGGGATCCGCGGCGCGCTCGACGCCTTCACCCGGCTGGGCCTGGGTCCGGATACGCTGCTGGCGCACGCTCCCGAGATGCGGGGCCGCCGGCTGGAGCACTGGCTGCGCGATCCGGCCATGCTGGAGCGCGCGCTCGAGCGCTGGCGCGCGACCGACCGGCATTTCCGGGTCTCGCTGGCACGTGCGGACCTGAAGGCACGTGTCGACGCGCGTGTGGCGTTCGCGCCCGCGGACGAGCGGGCCTACTGGGTCGGCGTCCTCGACGGCGTCGCCCTTCCCGACACACTGAGCTTCCCCGTCCTCTCGCTGGATTCCGCCGGCCGGCCCATCCCGGTCCTGAGCACCGATCCGGCGCTGCGCCTCCTGCTGGAGGATTGGAGCGACGCCGTCCTGACGGGCCGTCGCTCGCTCGCCGAGCTCCGGGCGGAGCTCAGGCCGCTGCTCCTCCCCTACCCCGTCGGGTTGTTCGTCGACGGGCTCGGCCCACTGGTGGCAAACGACGCGTATGCCGCACGCGCCGTCTGGGAAAACTTTCAGCGCGACAGCTACCATTCGCCGCGCGTGGTGTGGGGCCGCGAGGTGAACATCCTCATCATGGCGCTCGCCGAGGAGAGCGCCGCCGCCGGCCGCGCCTGCGCCACGGGCAACGCGGCCGGGTGCTCGCTCCAGGATGAGCTGAGCTCGTCGCTGCGGCGGGTCCAACAGGCCGTCGACGCCTCGGGCCTCGAGCACAACGAGTTGTGGAGCTACCGCATGGAAGGCGGGCGACTGCTGCCGGCGCGCTACGGCACCAGCTCGGATGTTCAGCTCTGGAACCTGACGGACCTGGCCGTCGAGTTCGCGCTGGCGCGCACGCACCGGGCGGAGGGTGCGCCGTACGAACCATCCCGTGATCTCGGACTCCTCTTCCACGACGTCCAACTCGCGGGGCTGTTCCCGGATTCCAAGACCTTCGTCGACGCGCGGCCGGTCCTGCCACCGGCGGAGATCGCCGCCCGCTATGCCGCCGCGCGCAGCTCCGCGGGGTTCAGCCTGAGCGCTTTCGTGGAGCAGTACTTCGAGCTGCCCGGGCCGGTCGGAGAGGGCTTCCGGAGCGACACCTCGCGCCCGATGGAGGAGCACATCCGCGCTCTCTGGCCGGTCCTCACGCGCGCGCGCGACACCGTCGACGCACGCTCGTCGCTGATCCCGCTGCCGAACGCGTACGTCGTCCCGGGCGGCCGGTTCCGAGAAGTCTACTACTGGGATTCGTATTTCACGATGCTCGGGCTGGTCGAGAGCGGCCGCACCGATCTCGTACGCAGCATGCTCGACAACTTTGCGCACCTGATCCGGACCGTCGGGCACATCCCGAACGGCAACCGCACGTACTACCTCAGCCGAAGCCAGCCGCCGTACTTCGCCGCCATGATCGGACTGTACGCGGCGGCCACGGATACCACGCAGGCGCTCCGCTACCTCGACGCGCTGGAGGCGGAGCACGCGTTCTGGATGGCGGGCGCGGAGCGCCTCGCGCCCGGCACGGCGCAGCGCCGCGTGGTGAAACTGCGCGACGGTGCGGTCCTCAACCGCTACTGGGACGACCGGCCCGAGCCGCGGCCCGAGTCCTACCGCCCGGATTACGAGCTGGGTCGGACGCTGCCCGAGAGCCGGCGCGAGGCGTTCTACCGAAACGTGCGGGCCGCGGCCGAGAGCGGCTGGGACTTCTCCAGCCGGTGGATGCGCGACGCGTCGGACCTGCGCACGCTGGAAACCACTGACCTGGTCGCCGTGGACCTGAACAGCCTCCTCTATCACGCGGAGCGAACGATTGCCGCGCTGCGCGCGTTCCGCGGGCGAGCGGGCGACGCGGAGGTCGCGGAGCGGTTCGCGCGGGCGGCCGAGCAGCGGCGGCGGGCACTGGTCGCTAGGGCATACGACCCGGAAAGCGGCTTCTTCTACGACATCCGCTGGCGAACCGGCGAGCGCGTGACCGATCGCCCGACCCTGGCCGCCGCGGCGCCGCTGTATTTCGGACTCGCGACGCCGGAGCAGGGACGTGCGGTGGCCGCGCGCCTGGAGCGCGAGTTCCTGAAGGCCGGCGGGTTCGTGACGACTCTCATCGACACCGACCAGCAGTGGGATGCCCCGAACGGGTGGCCGCCGCTCCAGTGGCTGGCGATCGAGGGCGTTCGCCGCTATGGCCGCGCCGACCTCGCCGCTGAGGCCCGGGAGCGCTGGCTCGAGCTGAACCGCCGGACCTACCGAGGCACGGGCAAGATGACGGAGAAGTACGACGTCGTCGATCTGACTCGACGGGCCGGCGGCGGCGAGTACCCCACGCAGGATGGATTCGGCTGGACGAACGGGGTCGCGCTGGCGCTCGCAGCGCAGAAGCGACATACTCCTGTGCCATGCGAGTCCGCCCTTCACTGCTGATCGGCCCGCTGCTCGTTCCTCTGATCGCTCTCGCCTGCTCCGAAGATGGTCTCGCCCCGGGGGACCGCGCGCCGGCGGCAGGGAACTATGTTTTCTACGGCGAGCTCCAGCGCCCCGATGCGATCCAGCGCGATACTCTGTCCGGCGTCCTGGTGATCACGCGCGCGACGCCGGACAGCCTCGCCGGAAGCTGGCAGGTCACGGGGTACGACGCCGGCACGGCTCGTGGCTTCTGGAACGTGGACGCCTACGTGCTGCCCGCGCGCTTCACCGCCACCGCCGGGACGGTGAACCACAGGATCCGGAGAGAGGACGGGGCCACGGAGCTGAGCTGCACGGCGTCGTACACGGCACCCAGCGACACCATCGGCGAGCGCTTCGCCGTGTGCAGCCTCGAGCGCCTGGGCAACTGAGTGGCCGGGCGCCATTGACTTCCGCGTTTCGCCGTTCCTAGATTCTCCGCCAGAGCAACCGTTTCCGTTCCATGCCCTACGAAGCCGCCGGGGCGCGCGCACGCGCGATCGCTGGCGGCTTGACGGTTCCATGGAGGCCCGTCTCGGGCCCTTTTCGCCGGAGTCCATATGGCGGTGAGTGTGGCCCCGCGCGACACGGGCGTCTTGCTCGCGAGTGTCGCCTCCTTCCGCGGCATCATCCCCAACTACATCGGCGGCGAGTGGACGCCGTCTGCCTCCCCGCGCGAGCTGGACGTGACCAACCCGGCGACGGGCGAGCGTCTCGCCGTCGTGCGGCTGTCGACGGCGGACGACGTCGGCCGCGCAGTCGCCGCGGCCCGGTCCGCGTTTCCAGCCTGGCGCGAGACGCCGCCGGTCGAGCGGGCGAGGAAGCTGTTCCGGTTGAAGATGCTGCTGGAGGAGCACTTCCAGGACATCGCCCGCATCGTCACGCTCGAGAACGGCAAAACGCTGGCCGAGGCGAAGGGCAGCGTCCGGCGCGCCATCGAGAACGTGGAGCACGCATGCGGCATCCCGACGCTGATGATGGGACAGACGCTCGAGGACGTGGCGCACGGCATCGACTGCGAGACGGTGCGCCAGCCCATCGGCGTGTTCGCCGCGATCACGCCCTTCAATTTCCCCGCGATGGTGCCGCTCTGGTTCTGGCCGTATGCCGTCGCCACCGGCAACTGCATCGTCGTGAAGCCGAGCGAGCAGGTGCCGCTGTCGCAGCAGCGCATCGTCGAGCTGGCCCACGAGGCCGGCTTCCCGGCCGGCGTGCTCAACCTGGTGCACGGCGACAAGGAAGCGGTCGACGCGATCCTGCGGCACCCGGAGATCGCGGGCGTTTCCTTCGTGGGCTCGAGCCCCGTCGCGCGCTACATCTACCGGACGGCCGCGGAGCACGGGAAGCGCGTCCAGGCGCTGGGCGGGGCCAAGAACCACATGGTCGTGATGCCGGACGCGCCGGTCGAGTTCGCCGCGGACGGCGTGGTCAGCTCCGTCTACGGCTGCACCGGCCAGCGCTGCCTCGCGGGCAGCGTCGCGGTCGCGGTGGAGAAGGCGTACGCGCCGCTGAAGGAACGCGTCGCCGCGGCGGCGAAGTCGCTGCGCCTCGGCTACGGCCTCGACCCCGCCACGCAGATGGGGCCGGTCGTCTCCCGCAAGCACCGCGAGAGGGTCGTCGGTTATATCGACCAGGGGGAGGCGGAAGGCGCGAAGCTGGTGGTCGACGGCCGGGGCGCCCGCGTCGATGAGTACCCGCGGGGCCACTGGGTCGGACCCACACTCTTCGACCAGGTCCAGCCCGACATGGTGATCGGCAAGGAAGAGATCTTCGGGCCGGTGCTGACGCTGAGCCGGGCCGGCTCGCTGGACGAGGCCATCGAGCTGGTGCACCGGAGCGGCTATGCCAACGCCACCTCGATCTTCACGAGCAGCGGCCGGGCCGCGCGCGAGTTCCGCTACCGCATTGGCGTGAGCATGATCGGCGTCAACATCGGCGTGGCCGCCCCCATGGCCTTCTTTCCCTTCGGCGGCACCAAGGGCTCGTTCTACGGCGACCTCAAGGCCCACGGCCGCGACGCCATCGAGTTCTATACCGACAAGAAGGTGGTCATCAGCCGGTGGTAGTTCGGGCAGTTTTTTTACCGCAAAGACGCAGAGGACGCGAAGAAAGGTCGCAAAGAACAGATGAAGAATATTTTATCATCCGTTCTCTGTGAACCCTTTGCGCTCTTTGCGTCTCTGCGGTGAAACAGGTTGAGGAATCCCCGGAGGTACGAGATGCCCCGCAAGGTAGTCGGCGGCCTGATCCAGATGAGCCTGCCGGAGCTCGCACCCGACGCGCCGGTGGCGAAGATCCGCGACGCCATGATCGAAAAGCATCTGCCGCTCGTGGAGGAAGCCGGGAAGAGGGGCGTGCAGCTGCTCTGCCTCCAGGAGCTGTTCTACGGCCCCTACTTCTGCCCGAGCCAGGACGCGCGCTGGTGCGACCTGGCCGAGCCGGTTCCCGGCCCCACCACCGAGCTCATGGCGCAGCACGCCCGCAGGCACGAGCTGGTTCTGGTCGTGCCCGTGTACGAGCGCGAGATGGCGGGTGTGTACTACAATACCGCGGCCGTCATCGATGCGGACGGGACCTACCTCGGCAAGTACCGCAAGACCCACATCCCGCACACCGCCGGGTTCTGGGAGAAGTATTTCTTCAAGCCGGGCAACCTGGGATACCCCGTCTTCCGCACCCGCTATGCGGACGTGGGCGTTTACATCTGCTACGACCGCCACTTCCCCGAGGGCGCCCGCATCCTCGGGCTGCGCGGCGCAGAAGTCGTGTTCAACCCGTCCGCCACCGTCGCCGGCCTGTCGCAGTACCTGTGGAAGCTGGAGCAGCCGGCCCACGCCGTGGCCAACGGTTACTTCATGGGCTGCATCAACCGGGTGGGCGCGGAAGCGCCGTGGAACATCGGCAAGTTCTACGGCTCCAGCTACTTCGTCGACCCGCGCGGCAACTTCCTGGCCGTGGGCACCGAGGACAGGGATGAGCTGATCGTGGCGGAGATGGACCTCGACCTGATCGAGGACGTCCGCCGCGTCTGGCAGTTCTACCGGGATCGGCGGCCGGAGACGTATGAGGACATGGTGAAGGCGCTGCCGTAGGCAGCGCCTTTCCGATCCCGATCCCCATCCTGATCCCAATCCCGGAAGACCCGGGAACTGATTCGGGATCGGGATGGGGATCGGGATAGGGATCGGGAACCCATGAGGTAGCGAAATGCGAACGCTGATCAAGAACGGCACCATCGTCACCGCCACCGACCAGTACCGCGGGGATGTGCTCGTCGAGGGCGAGAAGATCTCGCTGATCGGTACCAAGCTCGCGATCGAGGCCGACAAAGTGATCGATGCGGCCGGCAAGTACGTCATCCCCGGCGGCATCGACGTGCACACGCACCTCGACATGCCGTTCGGCGGGACCACGTCGGCGGACGACTTCCGCTCCGGCACGGAAGCCGCGGCCTGGGGCGGTACCACCTGCGTCGTCGACTTCGCCATCCAGTACCGGGGGCAGACGCTGCACGAGGCCTGGGAGAACTGGATGAAGAAGGCGGACGGGAAGGCGGTGATCGACTACGGCTTCCACATGATCATCACCGACCTCACGGAGAAGCACGAGGCGGAGATGGACGCGCTCGTGCGCGAGGGCGTCACGTCCTTCAAGCTGTTCATGGCCTACCCCGGCGTCTTCATGCTGGACGACGCGACCATCTTCCGCGCGCTGCTGCGCACCGGCAAGAACGGCGGCACCATCTGCATGCACGCGGAAAACGGCGGCGTGATCGACGTGCTGGTCAAGCGCGCGCTGGCCGAGGGCAAGACCGCGCCGAAGTACCACGCACTCACGCGCCCCGCGCGCGCGGAAGCCGAGGCGACGCACCGCGCGATCGCGCTCGCGGAGATGGCCGACGTGCCCATCTACATCGTGCACCTCTCGGCCGCCGAAGCGCTGGAGATGGTCACGGAGGCGCGCGATCGCGGCGTCCCCGCGTTCGCCGAGACGTGTCCGCAGTACCTCTTCCTCTCCTACGACAATTACGAGGAGTCCGGCTTCGAGGGCGCGAAGTACGTGATGAGCCCGCCGCTCCGGCCGAAGGAGACGCAGGCCAAGCTCTGGCGCGGGCTTGCCTACAACGACCTGCAGGCCATCTCGACCGACCACTGCCCGTTCTGCATGAAGGAGCAGAAGGAGCTGGGCAAGGGCGACTTCAGCAAGATCCCGAACGGCGCGCCGGGCATCGAGACGCGCATGAGCCTGGCGTACGACGGCGGCGTCGGTGCCGGCCGGATCTCGCTCAACCGCTTCGTCGAGCTGACCTCGACGAGCCCGGCGAAGATCTTCGGGCTCTTCCCGCGCAAGGGCGCGATCGCGCCGGGATCGGACGCGGACCTCGTCGTCTTCGACCCGAACAAGGAGCAGGTGCTGTCGGCCAGGACGCACCACATGAAGGTGGACTACAATCCTTACGAAGGCCGGAAGGTGAAGGGGGTGCCCGAGGTCGTGCTCTCGCGCGGGCAGGCGGTGATCGAGAACGGGAAGTTCCTGGGTCGTGCGGGTGCGGGGCAGTTCCTGAAGCGGGCGGAGCGGTCGATCTAGTGACCCCCACCCCACCCCGATTTACCGCAGAGACGCAAAGGACGCAAAGGGAGGTCGCAAAGCACGGATGAAAACTAAGAATATCTGTTCTTTGCGCGTCTCTGCGCTCTTCGCGTCTCTGCGGTGAAAAAATTCAAGCCGAGCGAGAACGTTATGAACGCCAACGCGGTGCGCCAGAAGCAGCGGGAGTTCCTGTTCCCGTGCATCACGACCTACTACGAGGATCCGCTGGTCCTGGTCGAGGGCCGCGGCTGCGTGGTCAAGGACGCCGAGGGGAGAGACTACCTCGACTTCTTCGGCGGGATCCTGACCGTCTCGCTCGAGCACGGGCAGCCGGACGTGGTCGATGCGGTGAAGGCGCAGGTCGAGAAGATGACGCACGTATCCACGCTGTACGTCACCGAGCCACAGGTGCGCGTGGCCGAACGCCTCGCCCGCCTCACGCCCGGGAAGCTGAAGAAGAGCTTTTTCACGAACAGCGGCACCGAGGCGGATGAGACCGCCATCCTGCTCGCCAAGATCTACACGGGCCAGCAAGAGATCATCGTCCTGCGGCACGGCTATTCGGGCCGGTCGCTGCTCGCGACCAATCTCACCGGCCACGCGGGGTGGCGCCCTCTCCCCTCGCTCGTGCCGGGCATCAAGCACGCGCTCTCGCCGTACTGTTACCGCTGCCCGCTCGGCCTGACCTACCCCTCGTGCGGCGTGAAATGCGCGCAGGACATCGAGGAGCTGATCCGCACCGAGACGAACGGCCGCCCGGCTGCTTTTCTGGCCGAGCCGATTCAGGGCGTGGGCGGCTTCATCACGCCGCCGCGCGAGTACTTCGAGATCGCCGTCGGCATCGTGCGCAAATACGGCGGCGTTTTCATCTGCGACGAGGTGCAAACCGGCTTCGGCCGCACCGGCGATCACTGGTTCGGCATCGAGCACTGGGGCGTCGAGCCCGAGATCATGACCATGGCCAAGGGGATCGCGAACGGGCTGCCCGTCGGCGCCACGGTCGCCACGCCCGAAGTGGCCGACGCCTGGAAGGCGCTCACCATCTCGACCTTCGGGGGCAACCCGGTCACCATGGCGGCGGCGGACGCGACGCTCCGGGTGATGGAGCGCGAGAACGTGCCGAAGCGAGCGGCCCAGCGCGGCGCACAGCTGCGCGCACACCTCGAGGCGCTGCGGGAGAAGTTCCCGATCATCGGCGAGGTTCGCGGCCTGGGTCTCATGCAGGGGGTCGAGCTGGTCGAGGATCGGGACACGCGCGAGCCCGCCACGCAGCGCACGGTCGCGCTGCTCGAGGCGGCGAAGCGGCGGGGGCTGCTCATCGGCAAGGGCGGGCTGTACGGCAACGTGCTGCGCATCGCGCCGCCCATGCTCATCTCCGCGGCCGAGGTCGACGAGGGCGCGCGCCTGCTCGAGGAATCGCTCGCGGCGGTGTCCGCCGGCGTCCCGAGCCGTGCGTGACACCGAGGCCACATTTTTCTCACGCGGAGCCGCGGAGAAAAGCAGAGAGAAAAACTTTATGTATACCTTCTCGGCGTCTCCGCGTCTCCGCGTGAGATCGAACTCGTGAACAGCGAGGAGGCATGGAAGCGGCGGTAATGCAGGACCCGCGACTCTACAACGCCGACCTCGCGCCGACAAAGCCCGAGCAGCGGACCTGGACGACCTGGAACTTCGCCGCGCTCTGGATCGGCATGGCGATCTGCATCCCCACCTACACGCTCGCATCCAGCCTGGTGGACCGGGGATGGACGTGGCAGGCGGCCATGGCGAGCGTAGTGCTGGGGAACCTGGTCGTGCTCCTGCCGATGGTGCTGAACGCGCACGCGGGCACGCGCTACGGCATTTCCTTCCCCGTGCTGGTGCGCTCGTCCTTCGGTGTGCGCGGCGCGCATGTGCCCGCGCTGCTGCGCGCCGGCGTGGCGTGCGGCTGGTTCGGCATCCAGACCTGGATCGGCGGCTTCGCCATCTACGCGCTGCTCGTCGCCATCTGGCCCGGCTTCGGCCGGCTGCCCAACCTGCTGCCGGCGTGGCTCGGCATCGACAGCGCGCAGTTCCTCTGCTTCCTCTTCTTCTGGGCGCTGAACCTGGCGTTCGTGCTCCGGGGCATCCACAGCATCAAGGTGCTGGAGAGCTGGGCCGCGCCCTTCCTGCTCCTGACCGGCGTCGCGCTCTTCGCCTGGGCCTGGAGCGAAGCGGGTGGGCTGGGGGCGATGCTGGCTTCGCCGGGATCGGGATCGGGATCGGGATCGGGATCGGCTGGATTTGGATTGGGGTCGGTGCTGGGTGCGGGGCTCACTTCCGCGGTGGCATTCTGGGGGACGCTGGCGCTCAACATCCCCGATTTCTCGCGCTACGCGCGCTCGCAACGGGACCAGCTCATCGGTCAGGCGGTCGGTCTCCCGCCCACCATGGCGTTCTTCTCCTTCATCGGCGCGGCGGTCACGGCGGCGACGGTCGTGATCTTCGGCGAACGCATCGCGGACCCGATCACCCTGCTCGCGCGGGTCGGAGGCCCGGTGGTCGTGGTGATCTCGATGGTCGGCCTGGCCGCGGCGACGCTGACCACCAACATCGCGGCCAACGTGGTGGCGCCCGCGACGGGCTTCAGCAACGTGGCGCCCGCGAAGATCTCGTTCCGCACGGGCGCGATCATCACGGCCATCATCGGCATTCTGATCATGCCGTGGAAGCTGTACAACGACGCCGCCGCCTATATCTTCACCTGGCTGATCGGCTACGGCGCGCTGCTGGGGCCCATCGCCGGCATCATGATCGTGGATTATTTCCTGCTCCGGCGACAGCGGCTCGAGGTCGACGAGCTGTTCCGCCGGGGTGGCCGCTACGAGTACCGGAACGGCGTGAACTGGGTGGCCCTCGCGGCGCTCGGCATCGGCGTCGCACCCAACCTGCCGGGGTTCCTGGGCGCGCTGGGCGTGCTCGAGGCCGCGGGCATCTTCAAGGCCCTGTACGACTGGGCCTGGTTCGTGGGCGTGCTGCTGGCCGGGGGCATCTATCTCCTCGGCATGGCGATCTTGCAACCGGCGGCCCGCGCGGCGGACGCGGCGCCGGTGCTGGCTGCCTCGGCCGCGGGCGCGCCGGCGGCGGGAGCGGACTGAACATGCGCCAGCTCGCCGCCACACTGCCGGAAGAGCGCTACGAGGCGAACTTCGCCGACCTGGCGCCGCCGCTCACGCCCGACCAGGCGCTGGGGGAGTCCAGCCGCTGCCTCTTCTGCTACGACGCGCCCTGCACGACCGCGTGCCCCACGCATATCGACGTGCCGGCGTTCATCAAGATGATCGCGAGCGGCAACCTGCGCGGCGCCGCACGCGAGATCCTGGACGCGAACCCGATGGGGCACTCCTGCGCGCGCGCCTGCCCGGTCGAAGTCCTGTGCGAGGGCGCGTGCGTGTTGAACCAGCTGCACAAGCGGCCGATCGAGATCGCGCGGCTGCAGCGCTACGCCACCGACTTCGCGCTCGAGCACCGGCTGCGCCTGTTCGAGCCGGGCGCCGCGACCGGCCGCAGGGTCGCGGTGGTCGGCGCGGGTCCCGCGGGGCTCGCGTGCGCGCAGGACCTGCGCCGGTGCGGCCACGACGTCGTCATCTTCGAGGCGCGGGAATTTCCCGGCGGGCTGAACACGTACTCCATCGCCGATTACAAGATGAAGCCGCCCACCGCGCTCGCGGAGGCGCGCATGGTGCTCGACCTGGGCGCCGAGTTGCGCACGGGCGTGCGGGTCGGCGAGGACGTCTCCTTCGAGGAGCTGCTCGAGCAATACGATGCCGTCTTCGTGGGCGTGGGGCTCGGCGGCACGCGCAGGCTGGGCATCCCCGGCGAGTCGCTGCACGGCGTCGTGGACGCGCTCTCGTTCATCGAGGAACTGAAGCTGCGCCCGAAGCGCGAGGTCGCGGTCGGCCGCCGCGTCGTGGTCGTGGGCGCGGGCAACACCGCGATCGACGCCGCCACGCAGGCGAAGCGGCTGGGCGCGGAGCGCGTCACCATCGTCTACCGCCGCACGGACGCGGACATGCCCGCCTACCACTACGAGTACGAGCTGGCCAAGGCGGACGGCTGTGAGTTCCGCTGGAGCACGCTGCCGGTGCGCTTCGTCGGCAACGCCGTGGTGGAGGCTGTGGAGTGTGTGCGCACGCAGAGCGGCCGGCCGCTCCCCGGGACCGAGTTCCGGCTGGACGCCGACATGGTCGTGCTCGCCATCGGGCAGGAGCCGCGCGCATCGCTCCTGGCGCGCATTCCGGGCGTGCGCTTCCAGAACGGGCGGCTGCTCGCCGATCCGGCCACCGGGCAGACGTCCAACCCGCGCGTCTTCACGGGCGGCGACTGCGCGAACGGCGGCAAGGAGATCGTGAACGCGGCGGCGGACGGCAAACGCGCCGCCGCGGCGATCCATGCGCTGCTGAGGACCATGCCTCAACCCGTGCCTGCGGGCGGGTAAAGATGAGCTCACGCAGAGGACGCGAAGGAAGAACAGAGACGCAGAATCCCACCCAGCCCCCAATTGAAATTTTTCAACGGGGTGGGGCCGCTCTGCGCCTTTCCGTCACCCTCCGCATACTCTGCGTGAGCTACTGCAAAGGATAGCCCAAATGGCTGATCTACGAACCGACTTCGCCGGTATCAGGAGCCCGAACCCGTTCTGGCTCGCGTCCGGACCGCCGACGAACACCTACGGCCAGGTCGCCCGCGCCTTCGATCGGGGCTGGGGCGGCGCCGTGTGGAAGACGGTGGGCGAGCCGATCGTCAATACCTACTCGCGCTACGGCGGCATCGATCTGGGCGCCGTTCGCATGATGGGCTTCAACAACATCGAGCTCATCACCGACCGGCCGGTCGAGGACAACCTGCGCGAGGTGGCACTGCTGAAGAAGCGCTACCCCGGGCACGCGCTCGTCGTCTCGCTCATGGTCGAGAGCAAGCGGGAAACGTGGCACGACATCGTGCGCCGCACGGAGGACACGGGCGCGGACGGCCTCGAGCTCAACTTCGGCTGCCCGCACGGCATGAGCGAGCGCGGCATGGGGAGCGCCGTCGGACAGGTGCCCGACTACACCTGCCAGATCGTGGAGTGGGTCAAGGAGGTGGCGACCACGCCGGTGATCGTGAAGCTCACGCCGAACGTGACGGACGTGACCTACATCGCGCGGGCCGCCGCGCAGGGCGGCGCGGATGCCGTCTCCCTGATCAACTCCATCAACTCGATCATGGGCGTGGACCTGGACACGTTCCATCCACATCCGCACGTCGCCGGCAAGGGCAGCCACGGCGGGTACTGCGGCCCGGCGGTGAAGCCGATCGCGCTGAACATGGTCGCGGCCGTGGCGCAGGATGCGCGCGTGCGCATACCGATCTCCGGTATCGGCGGCATTCAGACCTGGAAGGATGCGGCGGAGTTCATCGCGCTGGGCGCCACCACCGTGCAGCTCTGCACCGCGGTCATGCACTACGGCTTCCGGCTGATCGAGGACCTGGTCGACGGGCTCTCCAACTGGATGGACGAGAAGGGGTATGCCACGCTCGACGCGTGGCGCGGCCGCGCCGCACCGAACGTGGTCAAGTGGGAGGACCTGAACCTCAACTACCGGACCATCGCCGTCATCGACCAGGCGAAGTGCATCCATTGCGGCCTGTGCTACGCCGCCTGCGAGGACGGCGCGCACCAGGCGATCGCGATCCGGCGCCGGGACGGCGCCCGCTTCGCCGAGTCGGGGATCGGTGCCGTGCGCTTCAACGGCGATCACCGCTGGGATGTCGAGATCATCGAGGAAGCCTGTGTCGGCTGCAACCTGTGCTCGCTGGTCTGCCCGGTGCAGGGGTGCATCACCATGCAGGAGGTGGCGACGGGGGCCGCGCCCGTCACCTGGCGAGAGTACGCGGCCGGCCGCGGCAAGCTCGCGCCGCGACCGGAGCACTACGTGACGGTGGCATGACGCTCGTCGGCTCCACCATGGAGGCGCCTGTGAATTCCCGCCGAAGCATGACCGTTCCCGCCGGTCTCGTTTTCCTCTGCCTCGCCCACTCGCTGGCGGGCCAGGAGGCGCAGACGAAAGCCGCGGACGTGTGGGTCAACTACGACTTCGTACCCGGCGAGCGCGTGCTGTTCTTCGAGGATTTCGCGCGCGATCCGGTCGGCGATTTCCCGGCGCGGCTCCAGCTCGTGAACGGCAACATGGAAGTTGCAGAGTGGAAGGGCACGCGCGTGTTGCGCGCGACCTCGACGGCGTCCTTCGACATTCCGTTCGCCCAGCCGTTGCCGGACCGCTTCACGCTGGAGGCGGAGCTGTACATCACCACTTCGGGCATCGCGGAGATCACCGCCGCACCCGAAGGCAAGCGGGCGCAAACCACCCGCGTCTTCTGCGGGCCGACCAAAGCGGGCGCGGAAGGCGCGGGTGTGAACGCTCAGGCATCGCTCTGGAGCAAGAACCTGCGCGGCACCGTGGTCACCTGCCGCTTCATGGCCGCCGGCAACACGGTCAAAGTGTACCTGAACGAGGAGCGCGTGGCGAACGTGCCGAACGCGAGCCTGGGCCGTTCCAACAAACTGCGCTTCACCGTCGACGGCACCGAGAAGTATCCCGTGTTCATCTCCAGCCTGCGCGTGGCCGCGGGCGGGCGCCCGATGTTGTACGACGAACTGGCCAGCCGCGGGCGCGTGGCGGCGCGCGGCATCCTCTTCGACACGGGCAGCGACCGCTTGAGGCCGGAGTCGCTCGCGACGCTGCGCGACATCGCGGCCATGCTCGCGCAGCACCCTGAGCTCCGGCTGCTCATCGAAGGACACACGGACAACGTCGGTCAGGCGAGTGCGAACCAGAAGCTGAGCGAGACGCGTGCGGCGGCCGTGCGTGGCCACCTGATCGGCGAACTGGGGGTTACGCCCGAGCGCCTGGAGTCGAAGGGGTTCGGCGCGGCCAAGCCAGTAGACACGAATAACACGCCGGAAGGCAGGCAGAACAACCGGCGCGTGGAGCTGGTAAAGCTGTAGTCGGTGCGGGCTCCGTCCAGCTTCACACCAGCTCTCCCCGCAACACGGTCACCGCCTGACCGCCCAGGATCACGCGGTCGCCGGCGGTCCGCACTCGCACGATGCCGCCGCGCTCCGACGCCTGATAGCCGACCAGCTGCTTGCGCCCGAGCTTCTTCGCCCAGTACGGCCCGAGCGCGCAGTGGGCGGACCCGGTCACGGGGTCCTCGTCAACGCCGACGCCGGGCGCGAAGAAGCGGGACATGAAGTCGTAGCCTGGCCAGTCGGAGCGTGTGGTGATGATCAGGCCGCGCATGGCCAGGCCTCTGAGCAGCCGGACGTCCGGCCGGATGACACGCATCGTCTCCGGCGACTCGAGCTCGGCCAGGAAGTCGGAGCCGTCGAAGCCGATGTAGACGGGCTGCACGCCCAGCGCGGCGACGAGCTCGGGCGGCGCATGGGCCGGCGTCGGCGGCCTGGCCGGGAAATCCATCAGAATCCAGCCGTCCTCGCGCGTCGCCGTGAGCAGACCGCTGCGGGTGTGGAAGCGGGCCTGCGCACGGGCGTCGAGGTGGCCTTCCTCCCAGAGCACGTGCGCGCTCGCGAGCGTGGCATGCCCACACAGGTCGACCTCGGCAGCGGGCGTGAACCAGCGCAGACCGTACCCGTCCGCGTGCGGCGAGAGGTACGCGGTCTCGGACAGGTTCATCTCGCGGGCGACGTCCTGCATCCACCGCTCATCGGCGGCCCGCTCCAGGATGCAGACGGCGGCCGGGTTGCCGCGGTAGGGCTCCGCTGTGAAGGCGTCGACCTGAATGATCTTCTGTCCCATTTCCCTGCCCGGTTATGAACCCTCGAGCAGCTCCTCCAGCCGGTCCAGCCGCTTTTTCCAGAACGCCTTCGTCCTCGTGACCGCAGCGGCATCGGCCAGCCTGCGCGACTGCACCGTCACCTGGCTCTTTCCGGCCCCCTTCGCGGAGAAGAGCACCTCGATGTCGCTGCCGTCCCCCCAGGTGATGCGCAGGGATGTCGATGGCGTCGCCTTGCGAATGGTGAACTTCGCCGCGCCCAGCCAGCGCCGACGCAGCGACCCTTCCGCCCACGCGGCGTAGAGGCGGGCTACGGGCGTCGCCACCGTCTTGCTCGCGTTCGCCGAGAAACCCGTGGCCGTCTGGTGCTTCTCCCGCAGTCCTCGCGCTCGCTCGTATCCCACTGTGACCGTTTGCGCCCACCAACCGGGCACTCCGTACCTCTCCGCCACGTGCTCCACGATCGCGCGGTGACCCATCTTCGCGGCGCCCGCCGCGTCCAGCACGTCGAGCCACTCCGCCCAGCTTTTCCCCGTCTTCGCCCGGACGGCCGCATCACCGACCGGCGGCTCCACGGCGGGGCTGCGTGCCTTGCTCATGCGCGTTGCTCCCGACGACTCGGATCTGGATAGGTCGATTCACCGCAAAGTACGCCAAGCACGCGCAGCACAAAATAGTAGGAGGCTCTACAGGAAATGGAGTGGGTTGATGTGGCTTCTTAGAACCGAGCCGAGAGTTCGCCGTAAATGGGGGTACCCTCGGCCTGCCATCCTGTATATATTTGTAGGACAATCACTTATGAATTTTTATGCGGCCCGGCGGCCCGCACGCCGCCCGGGCGCACGCACGAGGAGGTGCGCGGGTTCATGCGATGGGGTTGCAAGAGTGGACGCCGGTGGGCGCGCTTCGCCGGCGCTCTCGCGCTACTGCCGCTCGGCGCCGCCACGGCGTTCACGCCGGCCGGCTCGGTGACGATGGCGGGGACGGCTCCGAACCCGCTCGCGGGCGCGCAGCTGTACGTGGACCCGTACACGCAGGCGCGGCGTCAGGCGGAAGAGTGGCGGCGCTCGCGGCCGGCGGACGCGACACAGATGCAGAAGATCGCGAGCCAGCCGCAGGCGGTGTGGTTCGGCGACTGGAGCCGCGACATTCGGGGCGATGTGGACCGGGTCGTCTCCGCGGCGGCGCGGGCCGGTGCGATGCCGGTGCTGGTCGCGTACAACCTCCCGAACCGCGACCTCGGGAGCTACTCGGCGGGGGGTGCCGGTGGAGCGGACGCCTACCGCCGCTGGATCCGCGGCTTCGCCGCCGGGCTCGAAGGCCGGCCTGCGGTGGTGATCCTGGAGCCGGACGCGCTGGCGGGCGCGGGACGCATGAGCGCCGCCGCACGGGCGCAGCGCATCGGGCTCATCCGTGAGGCCGTAGAGACGCTCGAGGCGGGCGGCGCTGCGGTCTACATCGACGCCGGCCACGCGCGCTGGGTGGGCGCCGCCGACATGGCCGCCCGGCTCCAGCAGGCGGGGATCGCGCGCGCGGACGGATTCGCGCTCAACGTCTCCAACTTCGAGACCACGGCCGCGAACATTGCCTATGGCGAGCAGGTCTCTCGGCGTGTCGGCGGCAAGCACTTCGTCATTGACACGAGCCGCAACGGCCTCGGGCCGAACGGCCAGTGGTGCAATCCGTCCGGGCGGGCGCTGGGCGAGAACCCGGCCACACGCACCCGTCACGCGCTCGTGGATGCGTTCCTGTGGGTCAAGCGGCCGGGCGAATCGGACGGCAGCTGCAACGGCGGACCGCCAGCCGGCAAGTGGTGGGCGGAGTACGCCCTCGGACTCGCCCGCCGGCAGCCCGCGGCACCGGCGCTGCGGTAAGACCGGCAGCGTTGCCTTGCCCGCGCGCCGGGGGCCTTCGTATTGTGCAATCGGCGCGACGCTATCCTCTGCGCCTGCCCCCTGCTCTGCGCTTCTGAGGAAGACCGCATGAGCCAACGCATCGCGGTCACCGCTCTCCGGATCGCCCTCGTCTACGCCCTGCTGGGCGCGCTCTGGGTGTCCGTCTCGGACCTCATCCTCAGCCGGCTGGTGAGCGCCGACTGGCTGCAGGTGATTCACGCCTATTCCGACTGGGTGCTGGTCGCCGGCGCGGCGGTTGCGCTCTTCCTGCTGGTGGACCGTGAGCTCAGGGCCCGGCAGCGGGCGGAGGACGTGGTGCGGCAGAGCGAGGCACGCTTCCGCGCGCTCGTCCAGCACAGCGCGGATGTGATCTTCGTGCTGAGCGAGGAGGGGATGATCCGCTTCGCGAGCCCCAACCTGGAGACCGTGCTGGGTCGCACCGTCCCCCCCGGCGAGTCGCTCAACATCCTGGAAGTGGTGAACCCGCCGGACCGGGAGAATGCCGCCCGCGCCCTCGACGACCTGCGCCGCGAGCCGAACGCCGTGGCCGCCACCGAGTTCCGCGCGATGCACGTGGACGGCTCGCTGCGCACCCTGGAGGTGTGGGGAAAGAATCTGCTGCTCGATCCCACCGTCGAGGGCATCCTGCTGAATGCGCGCGACGTCACCGAGCGCAAGCAGTACGAGGCGGAGATCCAGCGGCTCGCGTACTTCGACCCGCTCACGGGCCTGGCGAACCGGCGGCTGCTGCGGGAGCGAGCCAAGCAGGCACTGGCGCTCGCGAAGCGGCGGGCGAACATCGCCGCCCTGCTCTACCTCGACCTGGACCGCTTCAAGGCGGTCAACGACACCCTGGGCCATGATGCCGGGGACGAGCTGCTGCAGCAGGTCGCGCAGCGGCTGACCAAGTGTATTCGCGACAGCGATACGCTGTCGCGATTGGGCGGCGACGAGTTCGCGATCCTGCTGACGGAGGTGCGAGCGGAGGAGGACGCGGCGGTGGTCGCTCGGCGCGTGGTGCAGGCGCTGCAGGAGTCGATCTGGGTTCAGCAGCAGGCGGTGCACATCGGCACCAGCATCGGCATCGCGATCTACCCGCGGGATGGCACCACCTTCGAAGAGGTGATCAAGCACGCGGACATTGCAATGTACCGCGCGAAGCAGGAGAAGGCCGGCTACCAGTTCTACCGGCCGGAGCTGAGCGTGTACACGCGCGAGCGGCTGGTGCTGGAGGAGGAGCTGCGCCGCGCGCTGGAGCAGAACGAGCTCGTGCTGCATTACCAGCCGGTGCTGGCCGTGACCGACCGCACCGTGGCGGGTGCGGAGGCATTGAGCCGCTGGCTGCACCGGCAGCGGGGCGAGATTTCGGCGGGTGAGTTCATCGGCATCGCCGAAGAGACCGGATTGATCGTACCGCTCGACCGGTGGGCGGTCTCGAGCGCGGTTCGGCTCGGCCGTGCCTCGCTCCAGGGCGGGTGGGGCGGCTGGGTGGCGGTGAACCTCTCGGCCCGTTCGTTCGCCGACCCCGATCTGGTGAGCCATGTGGCCAGATCACTGGAGCTGGAGGGTCTCGAGCCGACGCGCCTGGTGCTGGAGATCACGGAGAGCGCGGCGATGCGCAATCCGGATGCGACCGCGGACCTGCTGCACAAGCTGAAGGACGTGGGCGTGCTGGTGGCGCTGGACGACTTCGGCATGGGCTACTCGTCGCTCGCGTACCTGAAGCGGTTCCCGGTCGACATCCTGAAGCTGGACAAGAACTTCACGCGTGGGATCGGCAGTGACGCCAAGGACGAGCGCCTGATCGAGGCGGTGATCACGCTGGCGCACAGCCTGGGCGTGCAGGTGCTGGCCGAAGGGGTGGAGCAGCAGACGCAGCTCAACTGGCTGGTGTCCGAAGGCTGCGACCTGGTGCAGGGCTACCTGATCGGCAAGCCGCGCCCCTCGGCGGAGTTCGAGATCGTGCAGCGCGTTCCCTTCGACGCCGACGGCAGCGCCGCGATGGCCTACCGACCTTTCCCCGAATACTGACCGTGCGCGTCCCGGCCCGGTTCTTCGCCCTGGCCGCGACGCTCGTCCTGGGCACGGCCGGCCCGGCACGCGGGCAGGACGCGCTGGTGCTGGGCGGCGGCGGCGCGCGCGGCATCGCCCATGCCGGCGTGCTCGTGGGGCTCGAGCGGCGCGGCTGGCACCCGGACCTGGTGGTCGGCACGAGCATGGGCGCGGTGGTGGGCGCGCTGTACGCGGCCGGCTATTCGCCGGACCAGATCTGGCGCATCCTGGCCGACGCCGACTGGCGCTCGCTCTTCACGGCGCCCGCCGTTTCCATGGGCCCGCGGCCCCCGCTGCACCCTGCCTTGCGGCTGGAGCTGGGCGAGGATCGCGGCTTCGACGCGCGTGGCCTGGTCGCGGACTGGCACATCAATCGAGGCCTGGTGCGCCTGCTCTTCGACGCCGGCGCCAGGAGCCGCGGCGATTTCGATCGCCTGCCCCGGCGCTTCCGCGCCGTTGCGGCGGATCTGGCGACCGGCGAGGAGGTCGTGCTCGCGCGCGGGGACCTGGCTCGCGCCGTGCGCGCGAGCCTGGCCGTGCCCGGCGCGTTCGCCCCGGTGCCGTGGGAAGGGCGGGTGCTGGTCGACGGCGGCGTCGCCAATTACCTGCCCACCTCGGTCGCGCGCACGCTCGAGGTGCGCCGGATCGTCGCCTCGGACGTGCTGCGGCCGCCGGCGCAGCTCGACGCCGACGATCCTCTGGCAATCGGGCTGCGCGGAGCCCGGCTCATCATCCGCCGCACGCTGCGGGATACGCTGCCGCCCGACCTGCTCGTGCTGCCGGAGCTCCCGCCCGCGTTCCCGGAGTTCGTCTTTCCGGACCGGCCCGACTTTCTGCTGGAGGCGGGACTCGCGGCCGGTTTGAGCGCGCCCGCCGGCGCGAGCGGCCGCCGCGACCGCGCACCCCTGCCGCCGCCCGATTCGATCACCGCACTCGCGGTGGAGACGTCGGATCCCGCGCTGTCGCGACTGGCCCACGTCGCGTTTCGCGGGCTCACGCCCGGGACGTACGATGCGACCAGGGTGCTGGCCGCTGCCGATCGGTTGTACGCGACCGGCCTGGTGGATGCCGTCTGGCTCACCGTGGAAGACCTGGTGCTGGTCGCCGAGCCGGCGCGGCCGCCCGGGCCCGTCGGCGCGCATCCCGCGCCCGCTCCCGCCGGTGCGGCCCTGCGCGTACGCGTCGAGCCACGCGCGCGCGTCGTGCTGGGCGGCGCCGCGGGCTACGACACCGACCGCGGCGGGCGCGCCTGGGGGTTTCTCGAAGGGTGGCGCGGCCTGCTCGGCGCACCCACCGTCTTCAACGTGAGCGGCACGGTCGGCGGGCTCGGCCGGCGGGTCTCGCTGGAAGCGCGCCGCCATGCGCCTGCGCTGCCGCCGCTCGTGTGGAGCGCGGGCGCGCAGGTGCAGGAGCAGGACATTCGCTCTTTCGCCAATCACCGCATCCTGGGCGTGGCAGAGGTGCGGCGCGCCGGCGGCTGGCTGGGCGTCGAGCTGCCGGCCGTCGCGCCGGAGCGCAGAGCCACGCTCGCGTTCGCGCTCGAGCAAATCGAGCCGACGGAAGTCGCGGCCTCGGGCCTGGCCTGGGGACCCGTGCTCCGAGTCACCCGCCTGGTTTCGGCGAGCGAGCTGCTCGGCCCCGGGACGCTGATCGAGGCCGAGCGCCGCTGGGGCGACGTCGACTACCACCGCGTCCGGGCGCGCGCCGTCTACGCCGGCGCCACCCGCGCGCTGCGCTTCGCCGGCATCCTGGACGTGGAAGCCGCGCGTGGCGACGCGCCGGCCGACGCGCTCCCCGCCCTCGGCGACGAGCGTGGAGTCCCCGGGCTGCGCTGGGGCGAGCGCCGGGCCCGCAACCGGATCGTCACCGGCGTGGACGCCGCGCACCGCATCCCGCTCCAGGGGCATGCGCGCGTGCGTCTGCGCGCCGGCGTCGCGGACGATGAGACGGGCCGGCTGGACGAGCTGGACCCCTGGGTCGCAGGCGGCGAGCTGGCTGGAGTCTGGCGCACGCCGGTGGGGCCGCTCTGGGTCGCCGTCGGCGCGAACACGGCGCGCGACTGGCGCCTGGATGTGAATATCGGCCGGGAGTTCTGAGCCCTTACCGCGCGCGTCCTCCCATGGGAGCGACCGTGAGAGCATTACCGCCCCTGCTGCTGGGTCTCGTGTGCGCGGCTGCGCCCGTGCGCGCGCAGGTCGTGACGCGCGACAACTACCTGGAGCTTCTCCCGCCCATGCCGGCGCTTGTGTCCGAGACCCGGGCCAGCGCCAGCCTGCGGCTCTACGGCGACCCCACGAGCCTCTCGTACTCCGACCTCGCGCCCCGCGATGGCATCGACGATGCGCGCGCCGCGCGGCTGCTCGAGCTCGCCGAGCGCTTCTCCCCCATTCTCCGCCGCAACAACTTCAGCGTGCCGCGGCACTTCGCGGACGTGCTCGGGAGCCCGCCCCTGCTGCACGTCGACACCTGGCAGGACGGACGGCGGGTCCGATCGGACACGATTGCGCTGGCGCCCACGCACGTGGCGCTGGGATTCGGGGCGCAGGATCCGACGCTCGCTGACCACGACGCTGCGCTCGCAGCGCTCGTCCAGGAGTTTGAGCCGGACCGGGCGCGGCCCGCCGTCCGGTCCGCGGAGGGTGAGCAGGAGAAGGTCCTCTTCTTCGATTTCCCGGGCGAGGATCCGGCGAGCTGGAGAAAGGCATACGCGAAGTTGCCCACCGGCGATTCCAAGATCTACGCGCATTTCTTCCTGGAGGAGGAGCCGTCGGCGTCCGGGCCCGACCGCTACCGCTTCGTCATCCAGTACTGGTTCTTCTATCCATTCAATGACGCGGGTAACAACCACGAGGGCGACTGGGAGCACCTGAACGTGCACGTGGCGCTCCGGCGGCAGGCGCCGGACTCCGCGGCTGACCGGACCCTCTGGTCCGCGGAGGAGATCGCCCGCGTGCTCGAGGGCGCTGCGGCCCCGCTCGATTCTCTCGCGGTCGGCGCCGTCGACTACTACTTCCACGAAAGCGTGATGACGGTACCGTACCCCGACGCCGCGGCCGCCGCGGCCGGCGCCGGTTCGGGGCAGCGGACCCACGCCTGGGAGGATCCCCGCTTCGTCGCGCGCGTGGTCCGAAGGCGCATGGAGCTGGCCGGGGGCAGGCTGGCCACGCATCCGATCGGGTACATCGGCGGCAACAACAAGGGGCCGGACGAGCTGATCACGCTCTGGCCCCGCTTCTGGGGCTCGTACAACCGGAACTCCCACGGCACCTACCCGCTTCCCGGCGTGTGGGAGACGGTGGGACCCGCCGGCGCGACGGAGAAGATCGCGGGCCGCGTCGTGCCGGCCGTACGTGCGCGGCATGGCCCGGCTTCCGGAGACAGCTCCTGGCAGACTCTGCTCGACGACGACCACTACATCGCGTATGCGAAGGACCGGATCATCCTGCTGCCCGACTGGGAGCGCATCCAGGAGCTCGTACTGAGCGAACGGGAAGCCCGACGCACCTGGAGCTGGCTCATCCTGCCCATGCGCTGGGGCTTTCCGACCTCGCGCTCGCCGGGCGCCGGTCTGCTCGAGCATTACGACGTCGGCAACGTCGCGCCGGAGGGCCCTGCGTTTCAGCCGACCTGGAACCGCTCGGCGACCCGCGGCGGCTTTCAGCGCTACACGCCGCGGGTGCTGAAAGGGATCCAGACCAACCCGTGGGCCGGCCTCCAGAACGGCTGGGGGTTCCTGAACATTCCCCTCGCGCTCTGGGTGCTCGTGCCGGGCGCCAATGTCGTGGTAAGCCAGCTCGGGCCGTGGAGCTACGGCGCGCTCGACCTGGTCGACAAGGCGCCAGCGCGGACCTTCTATCCCAGGGAGCTGCCGCTGCGCTTCTCGAGCGTGGGCGGCGGGTGGTTCTACCAGCTCGGCGGCGGCTCTTTCGCCCAGCTCCTGCCACAGGAGCAGCACCCGCAGGTGGCCGCCCTCCTCTCCGATGGGCGGTTCGTGGATCCGGAGAGCTTCCGGCTGGAAACGCGTTCGGGCCCACGCGTCTTGTTCAACCTGTACCGCGGGCGGAGACTGTCCTGGGAGTACGGGTTCGGCCGGGACTCCTCCGGCATCCGCTACGCGATCGCGGACAGCAGCGGGCGGCGCGTGGCCACGGTGGCCGGTACACTGCAGCTGAACGAGCTGACCGGCGGCTTGCGATACAGCGTGGGGCTGTTCCGCGGGGA
>JACQPS010000149.1 GCA_016207445.1 Gemmatimonadota bacterium
CCGGAGCCGTTCGAGTTCGGCATCTTCCGCGTCAACCACGACGCGGCCGAGGCCCTCGGCGCCGAGTCGCTGAAGGAGGAGACGTCGCTGAACGCGAGCGCCGGCTTCGCCATTACGCCGGCCGAGAACTTCAACCTCGCGGTGGACGCCTTCTTCATCGATCTGGACGATCGCATCGTCATGACGACGGAGCTGTCGGGCGAGGAGGTGGAGGCGGTGCTACGGAGCAGCGGCGAACCGTCGGTGGTGGCCGTGCGGTACATGACCAACGCGATCCACACGGAGACGAAGGGCGTGGACGTGACGGCCAGCTACCGTTTCCCGCTCGCGGAGGTGGGGACGCTCGACCTCTCCGGATACTACAATTACACCGACAATAAGGTCTTCGACGACGAGATCCAGACGCCCCCCGAGCTGCAGGGTAAGGACGTCGCCCTCTTCGACTACGCGTTCGAGGGCGGGCTGCTCGCGATGACCAAGGAGCGGCCTCGCTGGCGCGGCGGCTTCTCCGCGCTGTTCACGGGCGCGCGCCTGAGCCTGACCGGCAAGGCGCACCTGTACGGGCCGTACCGTTCCACGCTCTACAGCTACGACGCGGGCGCCGAGCAGAAATTCGGCGAAGAGGTCCTGTTCGATGCCGAAATCGGCTACCGGCTGCCCCGAGGCGTGAAGCTCGCGATCGGCGCGAAGAACCTCTTCGACAACTACCCGGACCTGCTGAACGAGGACAACGGTTTCCTGGTCTTCCCCTACCCGCCCGCCTCGCCGTTCGGCTACAACGGGCGGTACGTGTACGCGCGGGCGGAGGTGCGGTTCGGGCGGTGAGGGATGCGTGACCCCCAGGACGACTGAATCGTCCATTCAGTAGGGAGCCGCCGGCTGGCAAGGAACCTGCACGGCGGACCCACTAGCCGGGCCCCGGTGGAGCGGCCGGGGCCCGTTTCTTTTGATCGTCATCCTGGAGGAGAGATGTCGCGCTGGTTGTCCTTCGCCCTGGCCCTGGCTGTCTTCTGCGCCGCGCCGACGGTTGCCGCCGCACAGGAGAAGCCGGCCCGGCCGGCGGCCGAGAAGGTAAAGGGCAAGAAGAAGCAGCAGGATAAGGGCATGCGCGCCCGCGCGAAGAAAGGGCACGCCAGGCCGGCGGAGGAGCGGCGGCGCGAGCGGCGCGACCGCGACGATGATGTCGTCGTCGTCCCGGGCGCGCGGCGCGGCGCCACCATTGTGCGCGTACGGAGCGAGGGGAAGCGCGGCCCCGGCCCACGCTTCTGCCGGAGCGGCGCCGGCCACCCGGTCTTCGGCCGGCAGTGGTGCCTCGCGAAGGGGTTCGGCCTGGGCGACCGCCACGGCGCCTGGGGGCGCGCCACCTGGGATGACGTCATCTTCCGCGCGCCGCGGCGTGAGGCCGCCGTCAGCATCGGGCGTAGCATCCTGATCGATGTTCTGGGCGACGTCGTCTTCGGCCGCATCGATGCGCGCCGCCGCGTCCTGGGCCTCGACGAGCCGCTGGCCGGCCGCTGGCTCGCGACCGACGGCGACTGGGTCCTCCTGGTCGGGTCCGGCGGCGTCCCCGTCGCCGAGCTCGTGGACTTCGACCGCGACCGCCGCGTGGATCTGGTGCTGCTGAATCTACCGGACTGAGCCGCGCGCGGGCCTCGGATCAAAACGGGGGATCGTCCGGTATCACAGGCGTCCGGCTCTCGGTCCAGGGTCCCCCCTCGCCCCACCGAGCCGTGAGCCGTCTCCCTGAGGAGGCCGCATGCGCGCGCTGCCGCTCGCCCTCGCCTTCGCCACCACGCCGCTGGCAGCCTTGCCCATTTCAGCTCAGGACAATGACTTCCGACCACGGACCAACTTCCACGTCGGCGCATCCTTCGTGGTGGCGAAGCCGGTGGGCGAGTTCGACGACTTCATCGACAGCGGCTACGGCCTGACCCTGGAGGCCGGCTACCAGCCCCCGAGCTCGATCCTGGGCGTCGCGCTGAGCGGGGGCTTCGTCATCTACGGCAGCGAGACCAAGCAGGTTTGCTTCAGCCAGACCGTCGGCTGCCGCATCCTGCTCGACCTCAAGACCAACAACGCCATCGTATTTCTCGGGCTGGAGCCGCGGCTCATGTTTCCGGCCGGACCGATCCGGCCGTTCCTGGACACATCGGTCGGCCTCAGCTATTTCGCGACGACCTCCAGCGTCGAAGGCACGCAGTCGGACGAAGACTTCGCCAGCACGACCAACCTGGACGACCTGGTCTTCGCCTGGACCGGCGGCGGCGGCGTGCTGGTGCCGCTCGGCCGCGGCGACGTGAGCCTCGAGCTCGCCGCCCGCTATCACGGCAACGGCGACGCGACCTACCTGCGGGAGGGGGACATCATCGACAATCCGGACGGCAGCATCACGCTCCAGCCGAACCGGAGCGAGACGAATATGCTGACGTTCCGGCTGGGCGTGCGGGTCGCGTTGCGGAAGGGCGATTAAGCACTATTTCGGCAGGACCGCCCTGCCGATGGTGTTCGCATCCGTGCCGAACCAGGTGGTGCGGCTGGGGCGGTGAAACACCATGTGCCGCACGGTGCCCGCGCCGCTCGGAATGTCGGTCACGCTGAAGAACTCGCCTCGCTGCGGGTCGAAGCCCACCAGGCGGTTGGGCTTCGGGCCCGTCTCCACGAACCAGATGCGGTCGCGGTCGTCCACGGTCATGGCATAGGGCCGCGCCCCGCCCGCGCCCGGCGCGGGCCATTCGCTGACCTTGCCCGACTTCGGGTCCAGTCGTCCCAGCATGCCGCGCGCGTAATCCACGTACCAGACGCGGTCGTCGGAGGTGACGCCGAGCCGTCGCGGGCGCGTGCCCTCGGGGAGGGCGATCTCGCGCAGCTTCAGCTCGCGGTCGAGCAGCGCCAGCTTGTTCGTGCCGAAGAGCGCGACCCAGGCCCGGCCCCTGGAATCCGTCACGATGCCGTACGGCCGGGCACTCGGCGTCGGCACCGGTACCAGCTTCACCTCACCGGTCGCGGGAACGAGCCGCCCCACGAAGTTCGTGACCTGGGCCGTGAACCAGATCTCGCCGTCCTGGCCGAACACCAGCGTGTGCGGATCGCGTGCGGCCGGGTCGGGCATCGGGATCTTCGTGATCTGGCCGGTCGCGGGATCGAGTCGGCCGATGTGCCCGGTGCGGTTCCCCGCGTACCATACCATCCCCTTCGCATCCACGATCAGGTTGTGCGGGCCCGTGCCCCCATCCAGCTCGAAGCGCTTGAATTCCCCCGAGCGCGGGTCCAGCACCGCGAGGTAGTCGCCCGTCTGCCCCACGAACCAGATGCGCCCCTGCGCGTCCGGATACGGGTCCCGCGGCCGCGTGTTCGGCCACGGCACGGGCCACTCTTTGATCTCGACGGGGTCGAGGGCGGCAGCGCCTAACCCCACCGCGCCGAGCAGCAACGCGATTGCGGTGGCTCTCATGTTCGTCTCCGCGTTGGTCACAGGACCGGCTTCTCCCGAGTCAAACGATAGATCATCAACGCCGCCCGCTTCGTCGCCCTGGCCAGCGAGCTCAGCTCGATGCGCTCCTCGACCGTGTGTCCGCCCGAGCCCTGCGGCCCCAGGCCATCCAGCCCCGGGACGTAGGGCGCGACGAAGGAGACGTCGGCCGCGCCGCGGCGCGCGGGGTCGTGCGGGAGCACGGGTCCGTAACCGAGGTCGCGGCTCACGTCGTCGTAGAGCGAAAGCAGCGCCTTGTTCGCGTCTGTGGGCGACATGGAGGGGTAGCTGTCGCGGAAGTCGATCTCGGCCTTCGTCCCCGGCAGGCTGGTCGCGACCACGTCGCGCATGCGCTGGCGGGTGTGCCGGAGCTGCTCGTCGGTCAGCGTGCGGATGTCGCCTTCGACGCGGGCGTGCTCCGCGACCACGTTGGTCTTGCCGAACGCCGTGCCGGCCGCCGCCGCCTCGTCGAACGTGATCTCGGTGCCGCCCACGATCACGCCCGGGTTGAACGTCAGGTTCTCCTCGCCCGCGAGCGTGCTGTAGAAGCCGTTCAGGATGCGCGCGGTCTCGTAAATCGCGCCCGCGCCCACGTGCGCGCCGAACACGCGCGAGGAGTGCGCGGGCGTTCCGGTCACACGCAGCGTCCACTGGCTCGAGCTGCGCCGCGCGACCACGGCGTACTCGCCGTGCTGGTCGCGGCTGCCGGCTTCGAAGCCGAGCGCGATGTCGCTCCGCTTCCCCGCCTCGATCAGGTCGCGGCGGCTCGTGCCGAGCGGGCGACCGGGCGCTTCTTCATCGCCGGTGAAGACGACGGTGATGGCGGCGCCGTCGAGCGCCCGGGCGCCGTGCAGCGCCTTGAGCGCGTAGACGATGGCGACGTCGCCTCCCTTCATGTCTTCGACGCCCGGACCGTGCGCCACCTCGCCCATGCGCTCGAAGCGCTGGAACGGGTTGTCCATCTCGAAGACGGTATCCAGGTGGCCGATCAGCAGCAACCGCTTGCCCCGGCTGCCCCGCCGCTCCGCGATCAGGTGCGGGCCGCGCTGCACCGAGTCCATGGGAACCAGCCGCACCGCGAAGCCGAGCGGCCGCAGCTCGGCGGCGAGCACGTCCGCCACCATGCGCACGCCCTGCGGGTTCGAGGTGCCGCTGTTGATGTTGACCATGCGCTCGAGCAGCGCCACCGCTTCCTCGTGGTGCGCGTCCACGTAGTCGGCGATGCGCCTCTCCTCGCGGGTCAGCTCCTGCTGGGCGGGAGCGCGCCGGGCCGACAACACGACCGCGAGCAGAGCCAGCGGAACCGCGACCGTGCGGCCGCTCCGGGTCATCTTCACCTCACCGTCGGATTCGAGGATCGAGACCTTATAGCGCGCACACGCGATTGCGGCAAGCGTGAGCCCCAGGGCTGGGCAGCGGCGCGGACGGGGGTCGGATAGAAGCCGTTAGCGCGTGGTCAACTCCAGCAGGTGCTGCACCTTCTCATCCAGCTCTCGCAGTGGAAACGGCTTCTGGACAATGGCGGAGGCACGCCGCCACGACTCCTGGCTGTCCAGGCCGCCGCCCGCCGCCAGCAAGATGATCGGCACGTCGGGACGAAGCGACCGGACTCGTTCCAGCAGCCACACGCCCGAGGAGCCCTGCAACTCTACCTCGGTGATGATCAGGTCGAAGTGCTCGGCGGTGAAGCGGGCCAGGGCCGCATTGGCCGATCCCGCTTCGGCCACGTCGTGCCCCCGACGCTCGAAGAGGCGGCGAAGCAGGTTCCGGATCGCGGGGTCCTTGTCGACGACCAGGATACGCCGGGTCATGGAAGTCGGTTCGCGATCGCGGCGTGCGCCGAGGACGGATCGGCCGCCGCGCTTGCCCGCCGAGGGGGCGGGCGGTAAGCTGACCGGTGTAAACCGATCGCAAGTGGACAGAGTGGACGGGCGAAGCTAGGCCGGCGCCGCCGGCGAGTCAATGCCGGCGGGTAGCGCTCCGCCGGTCGAGTGGCTGCGCGACGCCGTGGCCGTGGAAGTCGAGGCGACGTCGCTGCGCCAGGTGGCTCGCGAGATCGGCATGAGCCCGACGGGGCTCCACAAGTTCCTCACCGGAGCGACGCCTTACTCGGCAACCCGCCGCAAGCTCGAGCACTGGTATATCCGCGAGGAGTCCGCGCGATACGGCGCCGAGCTGAGCGCCGAGGCCGCCCTGGCGGCGCTGCACGTGCTCGTCCGCGACCTGCCCGCCACACGTCAGACGGCCGCCCTGCAACGGTTGACACATTCGCTGATGGAGATCTACCGCGAGGTCCGCCGCCCCTCTCCCACCTGGCTGCGCGAGCTGCATGCGCAGCTCCGGACCAAACGCGCCTGAAATTGCGGATCTGGGCAGCCCGCCACGCTCTCACCCTCGCCCTCGGCCTCGGGGCCGCCGCCTGCCGGGCCGCGGGCGACGTCGAGATCCGCTCCGACCCGGTCTCGCTCCGCTTCTCGGGCGAGCGCGCATTTGCGCTGGAGGCCGAGCTGGTGCGCCAGTTCCCCCGCCGGCACAGCGGCCAGCCGAACAATCGCAGGGCGGTGGAGTGGCTGCGCGCACACTTCGCAGGCCTGGGGCTCGCGTGCTCGGTCGACGACTGGGAGGTGGTGAATTACAGCCGTCCGGTGGGGTTGCGAAATCTCGCGTGTTCGCTGCCGGGCCGGTCCGGCCGGGAGATCGTGCTCGTGGCGCACCACGACCACTCGCCGGCCACGATCCAGGGCGCGGACAACGACGGCTCCGGCGTTGCGATCCTGATGCACCTGGCGGAGCTCTTCGCGGCGGACGTGGCGGCGGGCGGGCCGCCGGCCCACACGCTCGTCTTCCTCAGCGCCGACGCCGAGGAATACGGCATGCTCGGTTCGCGCCGGTACGTGCGGACGCACCCGGACCGCGACCGGCTCATCGCCGCGATTTCGCTGGACAACCTGGGAAAGAAGTGGGCGGTCGGGCTCGAGATGTCGCCGCTCGGGCAATTCCGCGGCTATGGCGCGCTCTGGCTCCAGCGCCTGGCGCAGGCGGCCGCACGCGCGGCGAGCGGGATCTGGGTCCCCCGCATGCACTCGCCGCTCGAGCAGGCGGTGGATCAGGCCGTGCCGGTCTCCCTCATGGACCAGGGGCCGTTTGTGGCGGCGGGCGTGCCGGCGCTCGGATTCGCCAACGTCTACGACCCCGCAGCGCGTGACGAGGCCTGGCGGACGTATCATTCGCCGGACGATGTGATCGAATACCAGTCGCCCGAAGTGCTCGGGCAGTCTGGACG
>JACQPS010000014.1 GCA_016207445.1 Gemmatimonadota bacterium
GTCTTCGGGATAAAAATCACGGAAGCCCGGCAGGCTGCTGAACGAAGGCATGACGATCGAAGCTATCCGGCGCGACCGGCCAGCGGCAAGGCTGCGTCCACGCCGAACGGGGCGCGCCCCAGCGCCGCCAGCGCATCGCCGACCGTGTACAGCGAGCCGGTCACCAGCACGGTGCCCGCGCGTCCGGCCAGCGCCCGTGCCCGCTCGAGCGCGACGTCGAAATCCGGCACGGCCTCGTACTCGGGACCCAGCTCGCGGGCCGCAGCCTCCGGCTCCCACCGGCGCGCTTCCGGCCCGCTGGGCGGAAGCGTGAGCAGGGCGTGATCGGCATGCTGCCGCAGCGGTGGCAGCATGCTGCGCCAGTCCTTGTCCGCCAGGACGCCCATCAGCAGCACGAGCGGCCGCGGCAGCCGCAAGCGGTCGAGCGTCTCGACCAGCGCCGCGCCGCCGGCGGGATTGTGAGCCGCGTCCAGCAGCCAGGTGCGGCCACGGGTGCGCTCGACCTGGAGCCGGCCCGGCCAGCGCACGTTCCGCACCCCGGCGACGATTTGATCGCGGGTCGGCCGCCGCGCGGGCGGCAGCCGCTCGAGCGCGCGCAACGCGAGCGCCGTGTTCGTGGCCTGGTGCGCTCCGATGAGCGGCGTGTCCAGGGCCAACTCGCCCCAGAGCCTCGAGCGGCAACGAAAGCGAGTGCCATCCAGGGCGACGTCCACCTCCGCGAGCTCGTCGGCCTCGAGGACCTCGAAGGGCGCCGCGAGCTCGCTGGCCCGGCGCCGAAAGATGGCGCGGATCTCGGGGCGCGCCTCCGCGGTGAGCAACGGGACGCCCGGCTTCGCGATCCCGGCCTTCTCCGCCGCGATCGCCTCGAGCGTGTCGCCCAGGTGCTCCGTGTGGTCCAGGGCCACGTTCGTGATAACGACGACGTCGGGCCAGACCACGTTCGTCGCGTCCAGCCGTCCGCCCAGCCCGACCTCCACGACAGCGGTGTCGATGCCGGCGTCGGCGAAGGCGAGGAAGCCGATCGCGGTGGTGGCCTCGAAAAAGGAGGCGTCTTCGCGCAGGATGGCGGGCCAGAGCCGCTCTGCGGCGGACAGTAGCGCCTGGTCGGCAATGGCGGCGCCGTCGATCTGGATCCGCTCTCGGAAGCTGCAGAGGTGCGGCGACGTATAGAGGCCGACGCGCACGCCGGAGCGCACGAGAACGCTGGCGAGCGTCGCGGCCACGGACCCTTTGCCGTTCGTGCCGCCGATGTGGAGGACGTGGTAGCGCCGGTGAGGATCGCCGACTTCCCCGAGCAACCGTTCGGTGCGTTCGGGGCCCCAGCGAATGCCGCCGCTCAGGCGGGGGAAGAGGTCCCGGATCAGATCCTGGTAAGTCAGCCCGCTCAATCCGCGGCTTCCCCCCGCTCGCCCTTCCTCCGCTGCTGCGATGCTGCACCCTCGTCCGGCGGCGGTGGGGCGCTTTCCTCCGGCTCCACCGTCTCCCCATCGCCGGCCGGCACGGCCGCGGGCAGGCCGAGCATGTGCCGCAGCAGTTGCGCGACCGTGGCCTTCAGCTCCCGTCGATCGGTGATCCGGTCCACCATGCCGTGCTCGAGCAGGAACTCGGCCCGCTGGAATCCCTCCGGCAGCTCCTGCTTGATGGTCTGCTCGATCACGCGCGGGCCAGCGAAGCCGATCAGCGCGCCCGGCTCGGCCAGATGGACGTCGCCCAGCATGCCGTAGGATGCGGTCACGCCGCCCGTCGTCGGATCCGTCAGAATCGAGATGTAGGGCACGCCCGCCTCGTGCAGCTGGGCCAGCACCGCCGAGGTCTTGGCCAGCTGCATGAGCGAGAGGATCCCCTCCATCATGCGCGCGCCGCCCGACGCGCTTACCACGATGAGCGGCCGACGGTGCTCGAGCGCGCGCCGCCCCAGCCGCGCGATCTTCTCGCCGACCACCGAGCCCATGCTGCCGCCGATGAACTCGAAGTCCATGACCGCGATGTACACCGGAATGCCGTCCAGCCGGCCTGCGCCCGTAATGACGGCGTCGCCTCGTCCGGTCTTGCGCTCGGCCGCCTCCAGCCGCTGCGGGTACGGCTTCAGATCGAAAAAGCCGAGCGGGTCCGCGCTGCGCAGCTCGGCGTCATGCTCGTCGAAGTCGCCGTCATCGAGGAGGAACCGGAGGTAGTCCTCTGCCTGGATCCGCAGGTGACGGCCGCAGACGGGACAGACGTAGAGGTTCTGCGCCAGCCGCGCGCGGTACAGGATCTCCGCGCACTGCGGGCATTTCTCGAACACGTCGGTCGGGAGCTCGCGCCGCTCCCCCGCCTGTAGCTTGCGCTTCGGTTTTCGGAACCAGGTCATGGCCTCAGATCTTTCCCTGCTCGGCCGTGAAGCGCTGGACCAGCGCCAGCGCGATGAAGCTGGCCAGCAGGAAAGAGCCGCCGTAGCTCAAGAAGGGCAACGGGATGCCGGTGATGGGCATCACCCCCACCGTCATCCCGATGTTCACGATCACGTGGGCGAACCAGGCTCCGAAGATACCAAAAACCACGATTCCCGCAAATGGGTCCGCCAGCCGCTCGGAGGCGCGCACCAGGCGCCAGAGGATGATCCCGAACAGCGTCAGCACGGCGAAGGTCCCGAAGAAGCCGAGCTCCTCGCCGATCACGCTGAAGATGAAGTCCGTGTGCTGCTCGGGGAGGAACGCCAGCCGCTTCTGCGTGCCGTGCGTGAAGCCTTTGCCCAGCAGCCCGCCGCTGCCGATGGCAACCCGCGATTGGATCACGTGGTAGCCGGCGCCGCGCGGATCGATGCCGGGATCCAGGAACACGAGCAGTCGCGCGCGCTGGTAGGGCTCGAGCGAGTTCCACAGCGGCACGGCCACCGTGCCCGCGGCAATGTTCGCCAGCCAGATCACGGCGGCCTCCCAGAAGAACGTGCGGTAGAAGTACAGGAAGGCCGTGAGCGCGATCATGTAGAGCGCGAACAGCCACGGCTGGAACGACAGGAACAGGCCCACCAGCGGGCTGAGCAGCAGGAAGAGCAACCCGAGCGGCGTGCCCGCCCAGAACAGCGTCGCCAGCAGGATCGCGCCGAATACCATGGCCGTGCCCAGGTCCGGCTGGAGCATCACCAGGCCCATGGGCACGGCCACGATGGTGACCGGCTTCGCCAGTGTGGCGAGCGAGGCGGGCGGCTCGCGCCAGCTCCCCATCACGCGCGCGAGCATCAGGATGGTCGCCAGGTTCGCGAACTGCGCCGGCTGGATCATGGCCGGGCCCACGTCGATCCAGCTCTTGGTGCCGCGCGCCGTGCCGAGGCCGGTGCCGATGACGAGCGTGGCCGCGAGCAGCAGCAGGCTGAGCGCGTACGCGGGGATCGCCACCCACTCGAACCAGCGCGTCTGGATCCGGACGACCAGGAGGAAGACGAGCAGCGACAGGGCGAGCCAGAGCAGCTGCATCTTCCAGACGCCCGCGACCACGAGGTCCGGCACGTCGAGCTGCCCGGCCGAATAGACCATCGCGACGCCGAAGAACGACAGCCCGAGAACCAGCAGGATGAGGACGGGATCGCCGAAGGCGATCCGCAGCCGGTGTATTACTGCCATCGCGCCCAGGGGACCGGTCGGCCCGCGATCAGATGCTCCCGCAAGGTCTGGATCGTGTCCACCGGCATCCCGTACCGGCGGCGCAGGTAGAAGTCGGCCGTCTTGGCCACGAATTGCGCCGCCGCGGTGCCGTGCTCGCCGAACTCCAGGATCGCGGACACGATGATTTCCGGCTTGCCGCCGCGCGGCCCCGCCATGCCGACGAACCAGCCGTGGTCCGGGCCGTGTGGGTTCTGCGAGGTGCCCGTCTTGCCCAGCAGGTCCCAGTGCTCGAGCGAGGCGGAGAGGGCCGTGCCGCCCGGTCCGACCACGCGGCGCAGCCCTTCGCGCAGCACTTCCAGGTTCCGAGCTGAAAGGTGCAGGTCGAGTGCCGGCGCTTCGACACTGTCGCCGTCGACGGCTAACCGGGCCGGACCGACGCTGCCGTCGCCGGCGAGCGCGGCGTAAAAGTGCGCCATCTTGAGCGGCGTCTGATCGTTCGGCCCCTGCCCGATCGCGAGGCTGAGCGCTTCCGCAGGCGTCGGCTTCCAGCCGAAGCGGCGGCGGAACCAGTCGGGCGAGTCGGGGAAATTGCCGGCCCGCTCTACTGGAAGATCGATGCCGGTCCGGCGTGAGAACCCGAGCCGCGTGCCCTCGGCCAGGAACCGCTCCAGGCCGATCTTGAGCCCGAGCTGGTAGAAGTACACGTCACAGGACTGGCGAATGGCATCGGGCAGCGCCAGGAACCCGTGGCCCTTCGCCTGCCAGCACTTGAAGTAGCGGTTGCCGTACTGGAGGCCGCCCCGGCACGGGATCGGCATGAACCCCTCGGGGTCGACCACGCCGAGCTCCAGTCCGATCGCGGCCGTCGCGAGCTTGAAGGTGGAGCCCGGCGGATAGAGGCCCGTCACCGCCCGGTGCAGGAGCGGCTTGCTCGGATCCGCATTGAGCTGTCGCCACAACTCGGGCGCGACGCCGCCGACGAACTGGTTCGGGTCGTACCCCGGATTGGTGTAGAGCGCGAGCACATGCCCGCTGACGGGCTCGATCGCCACGACCGCGCCGCGCATTGAATCGGGAAAGATGCGTGCGACCCATTCCTGCAGCTCGAGATCAAGGTGCAGCCGCAGCGGCTTTCCCTCCACGTACGGCAGGAGCGTGCGCGGCGCGAACTGCCCCACGATGCGCCCGTGCGCGTCCACCTCCACATAGCGCATCCCCGGCGTCCCGCCCACCACGGCCTCGTACTGCCGCTCCAGCCCCGCCTTGCCGACCAGCTGGCCCTGCGTGAAGCTGCGGAACTGGGGGAGCTTCAGCTCCTCCTCACTGATCTCGGCGACGTAGCCCACCAGGTGGGCCGCGGCCCGGCCCGCCGGATACCGCCGCTTCGGACGCATGTCGATGAATACGCCGGGGAAGCGCTGCCGGCGCTCCTCGACGGCCGCCAGCTGCTGAAACGACAGGTCGTTCGAGACGACGAGCGGCTGATTCGGCTGCGCCGCCTGCTTCGCCAGCAGCGCCGTGATGTGCGCGGACGTCAGCCCGACCACCGGGGCCAGGCGACGCAGCGTGCTCCGGATCGAATCGCGCGGCGCGGGCAGCAGCAGCAGGGCGTATCCCGGAAGGTTGTCAGCGACGATGCGACCGTTGCGGTCGTAGATCGTGCCGCGCGGAGCGGGCACAGGGATCGGCCGCAGCCGGTTCAGGTCCGACTGCAGCGCGTACGCCGTGCTCCGCAGCACCTGCGTCCGGAAGAACGCCACGATGAGCGCGCCGAGCACCAGGAACAGGAGCATGAGCGCGCCCCTGGCGCGGCGGCGTCGGGCGTGAGGATGGAAGAGCTGCATGTAAAACCAGTTATCGTTCCCGCGTGATCGTGCGGTACACTAGTAGCGCCGCGATCGACGCGGCGGCGGCGTAGCCGGTGAGCAGCGGCGCCTCGAGTAGCAGGCGTGACACGGCGTCGCCCCGTGCCTCCGCGCCCGCGAGCAGGTAATAGAGCACATCGTGGAGCCATTTGCCCAGGAACAGATACAGCGCGACGAATAACAAGCTGTCGCCCACGAAAAGATCCCGCGAGCGCGCGCCGAGGTAGGCGAGCGCCGTGAGCGTCACGGCGTCAGCCCCGAACGCCGCGAGGGACAGTGCATCGTTCAGTACCCCGAGCGCGAGCCCCAGCCCCGCCGCGGCCGCGCCGCCGAGTCTGCGTGCCGCGAACAGCGCCGCCGGCGTGAGGAGGTCGGGCGCGGCGCGGCCCACGCCCAGCGCGACATGTAGCGTGAAATGGAGGACGACGAGCAGCGCGATGAACGTCGCGAATCGCCAGCCTCGCGCCGCGCTCATGGCCGCTGGGCGGGCGGCGTGGTTTCGGCCGCGGGCCGCGCGGGCCGCGCCGGCCGGCTCGGCGCGGCTGCAGGCGCCGCCTCCGGCCCGACCGCGGTGTCCGGCGGTGCGCCTACGTGCCAGATTTGCGAAAGATCACCGCCCTCACGCTGTACGCCGACCAGCACGTGTGCGGCCGCCTCGGGCCGCACCGCCGGCTGGAGCAGGTAGGTCTTACGCCAGCCGGCCTCCGATTCCTCCAGGCCCAGCACGGTCCCGATCGGGATGCCGCGGGGGTAGATGCCTCCCCGGCCGGAGCTGACCACGCGTGTGCCGGGCTTGATATCGCTGTGAAACGGGGCGCCGGTCAGCGCCAGCAGATCTTCCTCCCGGAACCGGCCGCGCCGCGGCTCCACGATGCCGTACACCTCTCCGTCCGCGGTCATCGCGCTCGCGCGGAAGTCCGGGTGCGTCCAGTCGATCGCCTGCCCCGAGCGCTCGTCCACTTCCCAGATCACGCCGAGCAGGCCGCCCGGCGCCAGGATCGGGCTCCCCGCCGTCACGCCCGCCACCCGGCCCTTGTCGATGAGAAAGGTGCTCTCGGCCCCCGGCAGGCCCGGGCGCAGCACCTCCGCCGGCACGAAGTCCGGCTCCGCGCGCGAGCGCAGCCCCAGCAACGCCCGCAGGCGCCGGTTTTCCTCCGACAGCGCAGCCTGCGCTGCGACCACCGCGGCCAGCGAGTCGCGCTGCGCGCGCAGCTCTGCGATGTCTACGCCGCGGCTGCGCTGCTCCGCGATCGAAGCCTGGATGGAGAGGAAGGGGCGCAGGGCGGTGGTGCGCACCGCCCGGCGGACCGGCGCCTCGAAGGCGGCGGGCAGGAAAAAAAGAAAGAGCGCAAGCAGCAGGAAACCTGCCGCCAGCGCCGCGTCACGTCGACCTCTGCGCGGTTCGAAGTACTCGACCACCACGGCGCCTTAGGTGTTCAGCACGCTCCGGAATCGCGGGAAGTCATCCAGGATGCGCCCGGCGCCGCGCACCACGCACGTGAGCGGCTCCTCATCCAGATGGATCGGCAGATTGGTCTCGTGGCCCAGCAACTGGTCCAGCCCCCGGATCAGCGCGCCGCCCCCCGTCATGACGATGCCCCGGTCGACGATGTCCGAAGCCAGCTCCGGCGGCGTGATCTCCAGCGTCCGCCGCACCGCGTCCACGATCTGCTGGATCGGCTCCTGGATGCACTCGCGAATCTCCTGCGAGTGCACGCGCACCGTCTTCGGGATGCCGCTGACCAGGTCGCGCCCCTTGACCTCCATCTCCCGCTCGTCCCCGTTGTTGAACGCGGAGCCGATCTGCACCTTGATCGCCTCCGCCGTCGGCTCCCCGATCAACAGGTTGTAGTTCTTGCGCAGGAAGGTGACGATCGCGGCGTCGATCTCATCGCCTCCCACGCGGAGCGAGGTGTCCGAGACGATGCCGTTCAGCGCGATGACGGCGATCTCCGTCGTGCCCCCGCCGATGTCGATCACCATGTTGCCGGTGGGCGTGTCCACCGGCAGGCCGACCCCGATCGCCGCCGCCATCGGCTCCGCCACCATGAACACCTCTTTCGCGCCCGCCGCGGCGGCGCTCGAGCGCACGGCCCGCCGCTCCAGCTCCGTGATGCCGGACGGGACGCCGACCACCACGCGCGGCTTCATGCGGAAAATTCGCTTGGCGGTGACCGTACGCAAAAAGTGGCGCAGCATGATCTCGGTGATGTCCACGTCCGCGATCACGCCGTCCTTGAGCGGCCGCACCGCCATGATCCCTTCCGGCGTGCGGCCCAGCATGCGCTTGGCCTCGAGGCCGATTCCCTTGATCCGGCTGGACCCCCGCTCGATCGCGACGACCGACGGCTCGTTCAGGACGATCCCCTCGCCCTTCACGTACACCAGCGTGTTGGCCGTGCCGAGGTCCACGGCGATATCGTTGACCGGCAGGAACCGGCCCGAATCGAACCAGCTCGACAGGCTCATAGCTTCACCTGCGGCCCACCGGCAGGTCGGGCGAAGTGTGTCCGGCGACCCAGGACCGACCCGGCGCGCGGCGCCCGTCCACGTAGAGTGGGAGCAAATATGAAGTTAACCGGCCCCGCTTACAGTTGCAAGGGAAGTCCGGCTCGCGTGCCGCCTGACTGGGCGTCGCCTGTCCTCCCCGCTGCGCTTCCCTCTAGCTGCCCGTGCTCCCGAACCCGGCCGTGCCCCGCTCGCTCGATGGGAGCTCCGCCACCGGCTCCCAGCGCAGTCGCACGAGCGGCGCCACCAACAGCTGCGCGATGCGCTCGCCGTGCGCGATCTCCTGCGGCTCACGATCGAAGTTGATGAGCGGGATGCGGATCTCGCCCCGGTAGTCGCTGTCGATGGTGCAGGGCGTGTTCACGATGCCGATGCCACGCTGCAAGGCGAGGCCCGAACGCGGGCGGATCTGCGCCTCCGTGCCGGGTGGGAGCGCAATCGCGAGCCCCGTTGGAATGAGCTGCCGCCCGAGCGGCGGCAGAAGGATCGTGGGGCCCGCATTGCGCAGGTCCACGGCCGCGGCCCCCGGGGTCGCATAGGCGGGCAGCGGCCAGTCGGCCGGATAATTCTCCAGCCTCCGGACCAGGACGCTTACCGTGTCCACTTTACTTCAGTTCACAGTCGACAGTTTACAGTTGACAGTAATTCGCTGGCGGTCCCGTCTTTGCCGCGGCAAGGTCATCAGCTTCATCATCCTCGCTCCGTCCCACTGTCGACTGTCAACTGTCAACTGTCGACTCAAAGCAGTTCTTCTACCGGTGTGTAAGGCAGATCGAACGCCTCCGCCACGCCCGGGTAGGTGATCTTGCCACCCACCACGTTCACGCCCAGGGCGAGCGCGCGATCGTCGCGGCAGGCGCGGCGCCACCCCTTGTTCGCCAGTGTGAGCGCGTACGGGAAGGTGGCGTTGGCCAGCGCGAGCGTGGATGTGCGCGGCACGGCCCCCGGCATGTTGGCCACGCCGTAATGGATGACTCCGTCCACCACGTAGATCGGGTCCTCGTGCGTGGTCGGCCGGATCGTCTCGACGCACCCGCCCTGGTCGACGGCGACGTCGACCACGACCGACCCGTGCTTCATCCGCGCCAGGTCTTCCCTGCGCACCAGGTTGGGCGCTTTCGCGCCCGGGAGCAGCACCGCCCCGATCAGCA
>JACQPS010000015.1 GCA_016207445.1 Gemmatimonadota bacterium
AGCACCATGAGCACGACGGCGGCGGCCGGCGTGACCAGCGCCACGAGTCCCCAGAACGCCCAGCTGCGGGACAGCTCCTGGTAGCTTCCGGCGTCGAACGATCCGCTGTCGATGCCGCGCTGCGCGAGCGCGAGCATCTGCCGCTGGAGTGGTGCGACGCGGATCATGAACGCCACCCCCGAGATGGTGAAGAGCACGATGGACCAGAAGATCCAGCCGGTGCGCAGCAGCGGATACCCGGCCACACCGGCCGCACCGAAGCCGGAGATCAGGATCGCCACCACCCCGGGCATGGTGAACCAGCGGTCGCTGCGAATGATGCCGGCGAGCGTGTGCGCGATCAGCCGCGGGTCCCCGGTCCGGTCCGCGTGCGCCTTCCAGAGCACGCCGGTCGTGATGTTGCCGAGGAACAGGATCACGGCCGCGATATGGAGCAGCTTGAGCATCAGGTACACGGTGTGGCGTTCTCCGTTGTACGCGACCCGAGCCAAATAGGGGCGCGGCCGCGCCGAAGGCAAGGGCGTGCCACGACCGGGAGGCGCACGCGGAACCGCCCGGGGTACAGCGATAGAGGTGTATCCCGGTCGGACCGTTCTTCCAGGAACCATCCCATGTCCGTCACATTGAAACTGGTCTCGGGAAAGGCGGATGGAGCGCCGGCTTCGCCCGTGCCCGTCGCGGAGGCTGAGCTGCTGGACGCGTATTCCCGGGCGGTCGTCGCCGCGGTGGAGACCGTCGGACCGGCGGTCGTGCGCGTCGACATGCAGAAACCGGTCGAGGTTCGCGGCCGCGACGGCCGCTGCCGCTCGCGGGACGCGGGCGGCCACGGCTCCGGCTTCGTGTTCACGCCGGACGGGTTCGTGCTGACCAACTGGCACGTCGTGCACGGCGCGCGGCGCATCGATGTGCAGATGCCGGACGGCCGTGCCGCGCCCGCAGAGCTCATCGGGGAGGATCCGGACACCGATATCGCCGTGCTGCGGGTCGAGGCGGCGGACCTGCCCTTCGCGCGGCTCGGCGACTCCTCCGCGCTGCGGGTCGGGCAGCTCGTGGTCGCCATCGGCAACCCGCTCGGATTTCAGAGCAGCGTGACGGCCGGCGTGGTCAGCGCGCTCGGCCGCTCGTTCCGCTCGACCAACGGCCGCCTGATCGACGATGTGATCCAGACGGACGCGGCGCTCAACCCGGGCAACTCCGGTGGACCGCTGGTGAACTCGCGCGCCGAGGTGATCGGCATCAACACCGCGGTCATCCTGCCGGCGCAGGGGATCTGCCTGGCCGTCGGCATCAACACCGCCAAGTGGGTGGCGGCCCGGCTGATTCGCGACGGCCGCATCCGCCGCGCCTTCATCGGCGTGGCGGGGCAGAACGTGGCACTCGAGGCCGCGGCCGCGCGCGCGCTGGGAATGCCGGGAGGCGGTGTGCTCGTGCTCTCGACCGAGCCGGGGAGCCCGGCCGCGCGGGCGGGCGTGCGCGCGGGGGATGTGATCATCGGCCTGGGGGAGGAGCCGGTCGCCGGCATCGACGACCTGCACCGCTTGCTGACCGAGCAGCGCATCGGCCAGGAAACGGCGCTCGTCGTACTGCGGGAGCGGGAGCGGCTGCGCCTGACACTGACGCCCCGAGAGGCGCCGTCGCGGGAGGAGTGAGGTCGGTGCCCGGCTTCGCCCGCTGGGTTGTCAGTTTCCGCCCAGTACCTTTGGAGCGAGCAAGGCGAGCAGAACGATCACTGCGAACGATGCGACGAGGGCCCAGCGCGACGCCGGGACCCGGGGGAGCACCGCTGCCGCTCCTGCGCCGCGTCGCCACAGCAGCTCCGGCTTCGGCTGCGCAGGCGCGGTCACGCGCGAGAGCGCCGAGCCGGCCGCCAGCGTCCCGACCAGCCCGATGGCGTTCCACCACATCCAGGAGACGCCCGGGGCGAGACGCCAGACGCCGGCGTTCACGGCCAATCCGGCGGCGAACCCGCCGAGTGCCGCGGCCGATCCCGGTCCGCGCAAGAGGATCCCGAGCAGGAACAGGCCGAGGATCGGCCCGTAGAAGAGCGAGCCGACCTGGTTCACGGTCTCGATGACGGTGCCGCTCGCGCGCGCGAAGAGAAAGGCCGCCCCGGTCGAGAGACCGCCCCACGCGAAGGTGAGCCAGCGCGCCGCACGCAGCGTCCGGGCATCGGCGGCGCGGCGCCCGAGGACATCGCGGAGCGTGACC
>JACQPS010000173.1 GCA_016207445.1 Gemmatimonadota bacterium
AGTGCGTGACCTTGGGCAGGTCCTCACCCGGGACGCCGAGCAGGTTGGGCGTGTCGAAGTAGCCGGTGGCGACGACGACGCGCCGCGCCTGCTGCTCCCGCTCCTCGCCCGTGTGGCGCCGGGTGCGCAGCCGGAAACCGCTGTCCTGGCGGACGACCTCCACGACCTCCTCGTACTGGTGGATGTCCAGCTGAAAGTGGTCGGCCACGCGCACGTAGTACTTGAGCGCCTCGCGGCGCGTGGGCTTGTCGCCGACCACGACGAAGGGGATGCCGCCGAGCTCCAGCTTCTCGGCCGTGCTGAAGAACGTCATGTAGGTGGGATAACCCGCGATGGTCCGCACGATCGAGCCCTTCTCGAACAGGACGCAGCCGATGCCTTCCTGGCGCGCCGCGACGCCGACGGCGAGTCCTGCGGGTCCCGCACCGATGACCGCGAGCTCGATCAAACGCTACTGCTCCGCCTTGAGCACCATCGTCTGCACGATCCTGGCCCGCGCCTTCTCGCGCTCCAGCGGGATGCGCCACAGTCCGCCGCTCTGCCAGCGCTCGAACTGGTCACGGTAGTGCCGGCTGAACGGCGAGCCCGATTGCCCGGTAGGCAGGATGAAGCCGCCCGTGCCATCTACGTCCGCCAGGTCCACGACGTGCCGCTGGCTGGGACCGGCGGTGGTCGTGAAGGGCGGCTCGCTACCCGAGTAGTGCGCGACGTTCACGGTGGTGTGCGAACCCTCGTGCGGCGCGGGGCCGACGTTGACGTGAATCGTGCGGTCGAGGACGCGCGCGCGTCCGAGCGCGTGCGCCACGAGCACCCGATGCAGCTCGCCCCAGGTCTTGCCACGCGCGATCGAATCCGCTTCGAGCAGCGCCGCCGCCGCCAACGCGTCCAGCGCGGCCGCGCCGTCCTTCACTGCGAGCCCGACGCCAGGGGACGGCGGGCCCGGCTTGAGCCACAGGCGCGCCGCCCCGTCGCGCTCGCGCCAGGGCAGCGCGCCCCGCTCCAGCGCCGCGTCCAGTGCGTCGCGTGGGAGCCAGCCGTCCTCGCCGTCGTACAGGTCGCGCATGGCGCGGCGGCGCAGCCGCTCGTACCAGACGTAGAAGAGTGCGGCCGCCCGGGAGCCGCGGCGCGCCTCCAGATCCCACTCCCGCAGCAGCGCCGCCGCCTGCGGCTTCCCGGCCCGCTCCGCTGCGCGCACGGCCACTTCGCGAAAGCGCGCGGCCAGCGCATCGCGTACGTCGAGCTGCATGCGGTGGACCGCCTCCGCGTCGAACGGCCCGCCCGTGCGCACCAGCTCGCGGATGCGCTCGGCCCGGAAGGGCCCTTCCCAGCGCGCGCTGATCAGCACCGCCGTCTCGCCGGCCGCCTGCCGGTTATTGGCCGTGACCACATACCCCTGCGGCGGATCCAGCACCTGTGGGTGTCGCTCGATCGGCAGCTCGCCCGTCCAGTCCCACTCACCCGTCCACCCCGGCACGGGCGCGAGCGGCGGGGGCAGTCCCCTCCCCCGAATCGGCACCCGGCCTCCCATATGATAGCCGAAGTGCCCGGCCGTGTCCGCGTATACCACGTTCTGGTGCGGGTCGTCGAAATCGGCCAGCGCGCGCACGACGTCGTCCCCATCTTCCGCCAGGTTCAGCGCCGCCAGCGCTCGCCAGGTGCTGGCCGGGTCGTGCGCGACCCAGCGCATCGCGATCACCTCGCCGGCCGTCCGCTCCTCGACCGGCGTCAGCACGGGCCCGTGGCGCGTCCAGCGGACCGGGAACAGGACGGGCTCGCGTCGCCCCTTCACGCGCAGCGTCTCCGCATGCACCTCGAACGGGAGGCTGCCGCCGGGCACGAGGTAGCGCGTGCTGTCGGCGGGATCCACCCGCTCGCTGAAGAAGTCGACGTCGTCCACGTTCGCGTTCGTGTACCCCCACGCCACCGCGCGATTGTGCCCCGCCACCACGAAGGGCGCGCCGGGCAGCGTCATGCCGGCCACGTCCAGCGAGCGGCCCTTCCCGGCGTCGTCGGCATGCAGCGCCATGAGGTACCAGGTCGCCGGCGCGCGCAGCGCGAGGTGCATATCGTTCGCCAGAATCGGCTTTCCGAAACGGGTGCGTGTGCCGCCAATCACCCACGCGTTCGACGCGCGCGTGATGCTGAGCGCGTCCAGCAACGCCGCGGCGGGCGCGGGGATGCCGGGCGGTGCCGGAGCTTCGACGATGGTCGGCGCCCAGGAGGGATAATCGGGAACCAGCAGTCGCGCCTTGTCCGCGCCCAGCCGCCGCGCCGCGCGCGCCAGCTCCAGGCCGGTGTCGTAGGCCGCCAGGTCCCAGGCCATGATCTTCTCCACGGCCATGACGTGTCGCGCCGTCCACGGTTCCGGCTCCAGGCGCAGCGCCAGGAACTCGGGAGGCAGCGCCCCCCTGCGTGCGCGCAGGAACGCGTTCACGCCGGCCGCGTAGGCGTGCACCCACCGCCGCGGCTCGGCGGCGAGCGTCCGCTCCGACGCGCCCGCCGCTCGCCACAGCCCGATGGTCCGGAAGAAGCGGTCCGTCTCGAGCAGCTCCTCACCCAGCGCCTCCGCCAGCCGCCCTTCAGCGACCCGGCGGAACAGCTCCATCTGCCAGAGCCGCTCCTGCGCGTGCAGGTAGCCCTGCGCGAAGAACAGGTCCTCGAGCGAATGCGCCCAGACGTGCGGCACGCCGAGGGAGTCCCACCAGACCTCGACGTCGCGCGCCACGGGCACGCGCACGACGCGCGCGTAATCGGGCGCGCTGCTGCGCACGTACAGCACGCCCAGGAACAGCGCGGCGAGCAGCAGTCCCAGCACGGTGGACAGCACGATGACCCAACGCCGCATCGCGTTTCCCTCGGATGTACCGCCTTTCGTGGTACCGCCTTTCGTGGTACCGCCTTTCGTGGTACCGCCTTTCGTGGTACCGCCTTTCGTGG
>JACQPS010000166.1 GCA_016207445.1 Gemmatimonadota bacterium
GCCAACGTATCCATCAGCAGCGTGTCGAGCTGCAGGGAATCCGGAACGGTCAGCGAATCGGCAACCGCGCGGACCGAGATCCCCAGTCGCTGCAGTGCGCCCAGCAGATCGGAGGGTGCCTCTCCGCGCGGCGGCTCGCCGCCGCGCTCGATGACATCGAAATACCGATCGGCGAGCCCAGGGTCCAACCCGAGCTGCTGCAGCCGATTGCGGACCTCGGAGCGGGACATTCCGGACTGGCGGAGCCGCTCCACGAGCTCGGCGTGCGTGAGCGAGCGGCCGAGCCGCTGCTCGACCAGGCGGCGTGCAGCCGCGGTGTCGCGCTGCTGTGCGCGGGCGGGCAGCGCAGCAGTCAACCCGAGGAGCAGGACCGCATAGACGACCCTGCGGAAGATTACTGCCATTGTCGGTCGCTTCTCTTCAGGTGAAATGCGGTCCGATGCCTTTGCTCTCTGAGGAATGGCGTCCTCAAAGCTTTGATACGGAGCTACTAGGCCTCTCGAACCCGTCGCCTGTGAGCTCAGTGATTACGGAATGCCCGTTCTCCAGGCGATGCGCACCTTCTTCGTCCAATACAAAACATGCGGCATTCTCGACCGTGAGCCTCCGGTAGTAGCGAAGTGGCAACCCCAGTGCAGTGAGCAGGCCGCACCTGATCGGAGCCACATGGGTCGCAAAGAGCACGGACGATGCTCGCGCCGCAGCGTCCTCGAGCGCGCTGGCCATGCGCCAAGCGACCGCCGCAAGAGTTTCTCGACCATCCATCCGCAACTGGTCAGGGGCCCTGCACCACAAGGCATACGCCTCGGGGAACCGCTCCGCCACTTCGGTTTCGCTGAAACCTTCCCACGGTCCCATTCGCATTTCGTTCAAGCGATGCTCCACCCCCGTGGGGACGCCCAGAATGTGTGCCAAGATGTCGGCACTCTCGCGCGCGCGAGCAATTTCGCTCGTCCAGATCTCTCCGATCTGGTGGGAGCGGAGCCGTTCTGCGAGCGCGCGTATCTGTTCTCGTCCGCTTTGCGTCAGGGGTTCCTCGCTGCACCCCGCATAGCGCTGGAGTCGATTCGAGTGCGTCTCTCCATGCCGGACGAGGTACACAACGCCGCGTCCACATTCGGTATCGCACCCGGAGCCGCCCGGCGCCGGTGACTCGACAGGATTATGCGTCCCACCATCTGCCGTGCGATCGAGTGCGTGGCGCCGCATGTCAATGGTCGACGCCCATCTGTCGTAAACGCGCGCGAACCTCCGCCCGGGACATGCCGGACGGCCGGAGGCGCTCGATGAGCTCCGTTTGCGCGACGGGATGGCCCAGGCGCTGCTCGGCCAGGCGGCGCGCCGCGGCGGTGTCCCGCAACTGCGCGCGCACGGGGGGTGGTGCGGCGAGCCCGATCGCGAGCACAGCGACCGCAGCTGTGGTCCGGAACTTCTTCATGTTACTGCTTCCTTCTCGGACGGAAATCGGGCGCTGCACCTGGCTCCGTGCTGGGGCGGTCACGCTCCCGCGGAAACGCGAAACGCGGAGGGCCGGGCGGCCGGCAGCCTCGCGAACTGAACTCGTCGAAATACGGCCCCGGTTAACACACGGACGCACGAACGCCACGCGGAAAATCCCCGCTTTCCGCCTGTATCGCGCGTCCTGAGCTGCTACTGCTTCCGGGTAGGCCCGCGGACCGACTGCGTCCGAGGGAAGTGGCCGTGATCACACCCGTACAACAAAGGGCGCTGGCCTCCATCATGAAATCCCCGCGCCGAAGCGCGGGCGGAAATAACTACACGGCAGTTTCCACAGGCGCAAGGGGCCGGGAACAGGTTGTGGGAGAGGCTTTGGCTAATTGCAACCGGCCCAAAAAGTTAGCCAAAAATAAACGGCTGGCGGCTCCCGAAAGCGGGCCGAAAAACCGCCAATCGGGCGTGGCCGTTGGAGAAACAGACGAAGAGGTGCGCGCGCTGATTCGCGAGGCTATCGATCTATACCTCGACCGTATGCGCGCAGACGGCCTCGTCGTTCCGGCTCCATCGTCGAGAGTCGAATACGTAGAGGTAGCGAGCGCGGCTTGAGGACCCTCGGCCTCAGCGCCCCACGCGCACCACGAGGTCGTCCAGCGCGCTCGTTCCCGTCCCCTGCCCTCCCAGCCACAGGTGCGCGCGGGGGTAGCCGCTGGTGCCGGTGAGCGCGAGCGTGGAGCGCCAGCGGAGCTTCCCATCGATGTAGAAGGCGACGCGACCGTCGTCTTCCACCTCGATACGGAAGCGGTGTTCGTCGGCGCCGCCCGCTGCGGCGGCCCGCGCGCCGCTGTCGGCGGTGAAGGGGCCGCCGCCTCCTGGCGTCGAGCCTGCCAGGACGGACGCGGCGACCGGCTCGGTCCAGACCTCGCGCTCGACGGCGTAGGCGAAGCGGCCGGCCTCGCCGTGCCAGGTGAGCGAGGCGATGCGCAGGAACTGCGGCGCGCGGGGGTCGACGGAGCCGGGGATCGGCGGCGCGGTCAGCGCGAGGACGAGGGTGGCGGGCGTGGCGCCGGCCGTGAAGGGCGCACGCACCCACGCTTCGATGCTGAGTCCGAAGCCGAGCGGGAGCGCCGCACGGCTGAGCACGCCGCTCTCCCACTGCCGGTCTGCGTTGGGGACCAGGCCACGGGTGGCCGCCCGTCCTGATCCAGGAGGCGACGCCGGCGCCGGCTCGCCCAGCGCGATCCAACGTGCGGAGTCCACGCCGGCCTCGAAGTCGTCGGCCAGGACGGTGAGCGGGCCCCTCCCCACTTTCACATAAGCCGTGTCGGCGCGCCAGCCGCCTGTGGTGGCGACCACCCGGGCCAGCCCCTCTCTCAGCCCCAAAACGGCGACCTCGCCCGCGCCCTCTTCCGACGCGGCGACGCGGCGGCGCGGCGGCGCGGCGATTTGCGCGATCTCGGGGTCGAGGATCTCCCAGGTCACCAGCGGCGCCGCGCGCGTGCTGCCATCACTGAAGAACGCCTCCGCGACAATCCCGATCGTATCGCCCGGGTCGACGGCGCCCGGCACTTGGATGCGGAGCAGCTCGAGGTGCGGGGGTGGCGCGCCGCGCCAGCCGGTGTGGCTCATGCGGCGGCCGGGCGCGCTCACGCGCTGCGGCTCGCCGCCGTAAGAAGCCACGACGTACACCGCGGGCTCGCCGCCGCGCGTGGATTCGAAGGCGATGAAATCGCCGTCGGGCGAGAAGGAGGGCCGGCTGTCCTGGGCATCGTCGAAGGTGAGGCGGCGGACGTCGCCGGAGGCGAGCTCGATGGCGTACAGCTCCAAGTTGCCATCGCGGTCGCTGGTGAAGGCGAGGCGCGCGCCATCGGGCGACCAGGCCAGCTCCCCGTCCTCGCCCGCGTGCGCGCTCAGGTTGCGCGCGCCCGTGCCGTCGGCGAAGCTCAGGTAGATGTCCTGCTGGCGCGCCTCGCCCGCGCGCGCGGTCCAGGCGATGTGAGTGCCGTCGGGCGACCAAGCCGCATCCACGACCGAGCGCGCGGCGCTCGTGTCGAGCGGGAGCGGGTCGGCGGGATTCGCCAGCACGTAGGCGAGCAGGTCGGTGTCGTAGCGGCCGTCCGGCAGGGTGCGGCTGCGCGCGACGAGCAGCCACTGGCCATCGGGGGACCAGCCGAGGGCGACGTCGTCGCCGGGACCGCCGGCGATGCGCAGCGTGTCCGTGCGATCCGGGGTGACCACGTACAGGTCGGGGCCGGCCGCGCTCATGCGCTCGAGCGCGATGCGACGGCCGTGCGGCGAGGGGAGCGGGTTCATCCACGGCAGCGCCAGCGAGTCGAGCCAGGCGGGGCCAGTGTGTACGGGATCGGAGGGGTGGAGCTGGGCGTCTGCGAGCCGGCCGGTGAAGGTCCAGGTGGTGGCGCGGCCGGGGGCCGTCCGCTCGACCAGCACGAGCGTATCGTTGAGGACGTGTCCGGCGACGGCGCGGCGCGACTGGTTGAAGACGACGGCGGAGGCGGCCAGCACTGCGAGCGCGCCCGCGGCGAGGGCGCCCATGACGACGCGTGGGCTGATCGACCAGCGGGAGCGGGCAGTGGCTACGACCGCGGCCCCGGGGGGCATGCTCCGGCCGCTCGCGGCCCCGGGGGTCCCAGCGACCGCGGCCCCGGGGGGCATGCTCCGGCCGCTCGCGGCCCCGGGGGGTACACGCCCTTCGCGACCGCCTCCGCTCGCTGCAACCTCAGCGGAGTCTTCGGACGGTTCGCGGCGGCTCGCTCCGCTAAAATCAGGGTCGCTTTGCGCGGTACCCCCCTGGGGCCGCTCGCCGGGCGCTCCCCGTTGCAGCCGCGGCTTGCCGGCCCCGACGGCGACCAACCTGCTCTCGACCTCTGCTTGCGCGTCCTCATCGGGTGCGCAGGCCAGGGCCAGGTTGAGCAGGCGCACGGCTTCGTCGACCGCGCCCGTGGCCATCGCCTGCTCGGCGGCGGCGCGGGCACGGGGATACGCGTCGGCGCGGCGGCCGGCCTGGGCGAAGAGGCTGGCGAGCTCGGCGTCGCTGGCCGCACGCTCCGCCGCCAGCGCCTCCGCGATCCAGCCGGCCATGAGCTGGCGCGCGGGCGCGCCGGCCAGCTCGAGCGCGAGGCGCGCGGCCGTCTCGTGCGCGGGGACGACGCCCTCGCCCAACTCGCGCAGGTGCCCGTCGGCCTGGAGCTCCATCACCGCATCGAGGGCTGCGGGCTCGGGCACGTGCGCGCAGGCGGCCAGCAGGCGAAGCGGGAGCGGCCGGCCGACGAGCGCGGCCGTGAGGAACAGCCGGCGGTGCGTGGGCGGGCAGGCCTCGAGCCGCGCCCACAGGATCTCGCGCAGGTCCGCCGGGAGCGCGCTCACCTGCTCCCCTGCGGCGGCGCGCCGCGCGAGCTCGAGCGCGCGCAGCGGGTTGCCGGCCGCGAGCGCGGCAATGCGCACGCGTTCGTTCGGGGACAGCGTCGCCGCGACAGGGTTGACCTCGAGCACCTCCGCTAGGTCATCGACGGGGAGCGGCTCGAGGACGATGCGCTCGACGGCGGGCCCCCAGGGACGTACCCCATCCCCGAGCCCGGCCGCCTCGCCATCGGCCGCTTCCGGCTGATAGCAGATCAAGAAGACGAGCGGGCTCCCGCGCAGCCGCCCCGACAGGTACCGCACCAGCTCGACCGTCGACCCAGCGCTGTGATGCAGGTCATCGAGCACCACGCAGACGGGCTGCTCGTAGGCGATGGCGTCCAGCACGGCAGCCACGCCCTCGAAGAAGCGGAGCTTGGCGGCGTCATCCTGGACCGGGCCCGGCTCGGGTAGCGTGAAGCGGTCGCGGAGTTCGGGCACGAGCCGCGCGGCCTCGGCCAGGAGGTGCGAGCTGGCGCCGCCCAGCCCGGGCGCCCGCAGCGCGGCGCGCAGCACCTCGGCCACGGGCGCGTACGGCACGGCGCCGGGGGCGAGCCATTCACGTCCCCACAGCACGAGCCCGGGTCCGAGGGAGGTGGCGCGCAGGGCGAACTCTTCCGCGAGTCGTGTCTTGCCGGCGCCGGCCTCGCCCCGGACCAGCACCGTCGCGCCTGCGCCGCCCACCACCCGGCGCCAGATGCCGAGCAGGCGGGCCATCTCGTTCTCGCGACCGACGAAAATGCTCGACGCGGCGATGGGGCGACGCGCCGACGCGGCGATGTCCGGGGCACCCTTCGCCGCGTCGGCGCGTCCTTCCTCGCGAGCCCGACGCCAGGAGGCGGCGGGTCCTTCCGCGCTTGCAGCGCCGCCGTGTCGCCGCGTCGCCGTGTCCTGCGGAGGTCCACCGGCGTGCAGCCGCTCCAGCATCTCGCGGACGCGCACGGGCGCTTGGGCGCCCACCTCCCGCTCGTGTCGCTCGGAGAAGCCGCGCAGCGTCGACAGCGCCTCGGTGCGCCGGCCGGCGGCCAGGAGCGCGGTGGCCTCGAGCAGCGCCGCGTCCGCCTCGAACGGCGCCGCCTGGCTCAGCCGGCGCGCGTGCTCGAGCGCTGCCTCCCACTCCCCCGCGTCGAGCGCGGCCTGCACCGCCCGCGCAAGCGCGTGCTGGTAGCGCGAGCGCAGGCGGGCGCGCTCGCCGTCGGCCCAGTGCTCGTAGGCGGGGTCGCCGGCGTCGAAGCCCTCCAGGAAGTCGCCGCGGTAAAGGTCGACCGCCTCGCGGAAGCGCTCGGCGCCGAGCGCGGCCTCGAACGCGGACACATCGTTCCACAGGCGCTTCTCGGGAACGAGGCGGACCAGGTCGCGGTCGGAAACGACCACGTCGTCGCCCAGCGCCCCTCGCAAACGGTGCAGCGCCTGGCGGAAGGCGTTGCGCGCATGCGCCTCGTCCGCCTCGCCCCAGAGCAGCGCGCACAGCTCCTCCCGGCGCGCCTCGCGCCGCCGGGCCAGGTAGCAGAGAAGGGCCAGCGGCTTGCCAGGGCCGAGCGTGCCGGTCTCCCCCTCGAGGACGGGGGCACCCAGCATCCGGAGGCGGAATTCAGGCATTGCGGGCCTTCCCAGCAGATAAATGTAACGGCACCGCCGGAGCGTGTAACGCTACCGTAACGCCCGCGCGAGAGATTGGCCGCCGAGGATTGAGGACTCCTTCTCCCCCGTCCGGACCCTCCGGGCCGGACGTCAGGAGTTCCCGATGGTCGCTTATGGGATTCGTGTACTCACGGACACCGGTGGGCAGCTGGTCCGGGCCGCAGCACAGCCGTTCAAGAGCGCGGCCGGGCGGTTCCGCCGCCGGGAGGCCGCGGAGGCACGACGCTCCAAATTCAAGGGTAACAGTCAGATGCAGCCTCACACCGCTTGCGGTCCAGACCCGGACGTCCTATACTTGGCCCTGATCCATCCCGGATTCTATCAGCACTGGAGGCACGGCATGCACGCGGCGCAGCGGGGCGAAAGCGGTTTCACGCTGGCCGAGATGCTGGTCATCCTCGCGATTATCGGCGTGCTGGCCGCGGTGGCCGTCCCCTCCGTCACCAACCAGATCACGAAGAGCCAGACGGCGCGAGTCGCGAACGACCTCACGGTTATTCATACCGCAGTCGAGGCGTTCGTGAGCGACGTGGCGCGTTACCCGGGCGATCTCGAAGATCTCAGCGTAGCGATCACTATCACGGATGGCCCCGTAACCGGCGTGGCTATCCGCGGGCTCGACCTGACGACATTCAACCTGATCGACGAAGTCGTCGACAACGGAAGGATCATCCGATGACTCGCACGTTCGCAGTCCCCCAGCGCCGCGGCGGCGTAGCCGCCCTCCCCCGCTCCGGTTTCACCCTGGCGGAGATCCTGGTGATCCTGGCCATCATCGCGACCCTGGCTGCGGTGCTGGTGCCGACGGTGACCAACCAGATCACGAAAGGCCAGACCGCACGCGTGGTGAATGATCTCACTTCGATTCGTACGGGTTCGGAGGCCTTCGTCGCCGATGTGCACCGCTACCCGGGCGACATCGAAGACCTGAGCATCGCGATCACGGTCGCGGATGCCAGTATCACCGGAAGCACGTACCCGACCGCGCTGACCACCATGTGGGATGGGCCGTACCTCGATCGCTTGCTCACTACCGACGGCGGCGAGCTGAGCACGGGGCACGCCGGCCAGCTTCAGGACAACTTCCTTTCCTGCGATTTCTCGACGGGCACATGCACGACGACCGGCACCAAATTCCTCACGATCGTGCTGGCGGAAGTCGATCTCGCCGCGTTCAACGAGATCGACCTGGTCATCGATGGCGTAGGCCAGGCCGACTCGACCGCCGGCAAGGTTCGCTGGACTGCGGCCGGCGATGATACGCTGAAATACCTTGCCATCCCCGTGAACTAGCGGCGATTAGCGATGGGCGATTAGCGATGGGCCGGTAACAGCGGACTAATCGCTAATCGCTGCTCGCCCGTCGCGGCTCGGGACCACCAGCGC
>JACQPS010000154.1 GCA_016207445.1 Gemmatimonadota bacterium
TCTCGGGCACCAGCCGCACCGTCTTCACGGTGATGCCTCGCTCGCGCGCGAGCGCGGTCCACGGCGCCACGTTGGCGTGGTGCTCGAGCTCGGTGGTGACGACCTCGTCGCCCGGGCCCCAGCGCCGGCCGAGCGCGCGCGAGACGTGGAACGCCAGCGTGGTCATGTTCGCGCCGAAGACGATCTCGGACGACGTCGCCCCCAGAAACTGCGCGAGCACCTCCCGCGCGTGTGCGACCGCCGCATCCGTCTCCTCGCTCGTGGGATAGGCCCAGGCGGTGTTGGCGTTGTGGTGGTAGAGGTAGTCGGCCATGGCATCGACGACCGCGCGCGGCACCTGCGTGCCGCCCGGGCCGTCGAAGTAGGCGACGGGGAAGCCGTTGTGGCGGCGGGTGAGCGCGGGGAAGTGCGCGCGGATCGCGTCGGTGGACGTCACGCGTGGAGACGTGACCGCGCTCGGAACCGACGCGGAGACGCGCGGCGTCATTGCGCCGCTTTCAGCAGCGCGCGCAGCGAATCGAGCGGCAGCGGCGCCGTGGCCGTGATGAGCGAGCCGTCGCGGCGCAGGAGCAGCCGTGCGGTTCCGGTGGTGAAGCTCGCATCGAGCTCGCGGGCGCCCGCGGCCTCCGTGCGATGCGCCTCGACCGCGAGCCGCCGGGCGGCCGCACCCTCCGCCTGCTTCACGGCGGGCGTCTCGACCACCGCCGTCGGGGTCGGCGCGCGCTCCTGCACCAGCTCGAGCAGGCCGCCGGAGGCGAGGCGCTGTGTGACACGCGCGACCGGCTCCCGGCTGGCGGCCGACAGCTCGATCGAGAACACGGGCAGCCCTTCGACCGTCACGAGCGGAGCGCCGAGCCGGCGTTCCGCCTCCCTCCGCTCGACCGGCGCCCAGGCCGTCTTCTCTGCCGGCTTCGCCAGGGCCACGGCTTCTTCCTCCGCGAGCTCGGCCTTGCGCTCGCCGGCGGCGACGAAGGCGGGCGCCGGCACCGCAGGCGGTTGTGCCGGCGCGGCCGCCGCGGGCGGCGGCGCCGCTTCCATGATCACGGCCGGAGCCGCCGCGACACGCGCTGCCTCTTCACGCGCGCGCACCTGCGCCCCCTCGGCGACCACATCCTCGCGCTGCGGCCCGGCGGCGCCGGCGCCCTTGGCAGCCGCCTCCTCCGAAAGCTCCGCCGCGATCTCCTGGCGGCGCGGCGCCGCCCCGGCGGTCGGCCGGGGCGGCGGCGACTGCCGGGCCGCCCGGTCCGCCGCTACGGTTCCCGTGCTCGCTGCACCCGCGTCTTCGGCGGGGGGCACGTGAATGCCGGGTGGGATGGCCAGCCGCTCGGGCTGCTGCTCCTCCTGCTCCGCCCCGGTTCGCGGCACCGGCGCACCGCTTTCATCGATGAACGTCTCACGTTCCACCGACCGCAGCCACAGCTCGCGCGCCTGCCAGCCGACCGCGAGCGCGAGCACCACGCTGGCGGCCCAGGCCACGGTGCGCAGCCGCGTGTAATCCGACCACCACGCGCGCTTGATCGACACGCCCGCCGCCACCTGCTCGAAGGGCGGCACGTCCACGTGCGCCGGCCCGGCGCCGGACAGGATGAAGCGGGCGCGGTCCCGGACGCGTGCGGCCGCGTCGAAGCGGGCGCGGCAGTCGTCGCATTCCGCGAGGTGCGCCTCGACGCGCGCGTGCTCGACGGCGTCGAGCGACCTCAGCTCGCCGTCGAGGTACGCGTGCAGGTTGCCATCAGCCACGTGCAGCATGTTTCGCCTCCAGGGCGCTGTACGCCTCGACCAGGCGCGCTCTCGCCCGGGCCAATGTCGTGCCGATCGCGCCGAGCGCGAGGCCGGTGTGCTCGGCGATCTCCCGGTAGCTCAACCCGGCGTCCCACAGCAGCAGCGCCTCGCGGTCGCGCTCGCCGAGCTGCGCCAGCGCCTGCCGCACCGCTTCCTCGCGCGCCGCGCGCTCGTCGGTCTGCAACAGTTCGGGCTCCACCGCGGGCTCTGTCTCCGCTTCCACCTTGAGCAGCGCCAGGTGCTTCTTGCGACGGATCACGAGCCGCGCCTCGTCTTTCGCCAGGTTCGCGGCGACGCGGAACAGCCACGCGCGCGGGTTGTCCGGACGCCGTCCCGTCTGCGACAGCGCCCGGACGAACGCCTCTTGCGCGAGCTCCTGGGCCCGGTCCGCGTCCCACACCTTGCGGTGGAGGAAGCGGACCAGGTCCAGGAACGTCGAGCGGTACACTTCCGCCCAGTCCAGACTCACAGTCTCTCAGTACTCTGCGGCTCTGTGTCTCCGCGTGATCAACTCGCGCGGTAATCCCGAACGAGGTTGCTCAACGCGGCATCGGGCATCTGCTTCACGCCGCCGGGCGCCACCTTGATGCTCACCTTGCCGCCGGCGATCAGCACCTGGTCGAAGCTCGACAGGTACGGCTTCAGCTCCGGCGCCAGGCGCAGCAGCTTGAAGTAGGCGTCGCTGAACGGCTCTATGGATACCACCTTCGCTGTACTCTTGTGCCCCGCGTCCGTCCAGACGCCGTCCCGCCGCAGGAACTGCCGGCCGGCGACCACGCGCAGGTCCGTCCGCGCCCCGGGTGCCGCGCCCATCGCGGCCTCGGCCATTTCGGCTTCCGCGGCCTTGAGATCCGCCGCGGACTTCGCCTCGCGCCGCATGCGCGCGCGCTCGGAGGCCATGACGGACGCTTGGCCCTGCGTCGCCCTCGTCGCGGCGCCCGCGCCGTTCATGAACGCCACCGGCGCCTGCGCCGGTGCCGGCCGGCCCGGCAGCGCGACCGCCTCCGGCTCCTGCACCAGGTACGCCGTGTACTCGCTGAGCAAGCCATACCGCAGCGCGGTCTCGCGGATCTCGCGCACCAGCTCCGGGTTCTCGCCGTTCAGCCGGATGGAGCGCATGAGGAAGCCGATCTTGCGCGAGGCCCAGAGGCGAGGAATGAAGTCGTTGGTGTTCTCGTGCTCGGGGAAGGTCACGCGCGTGGCGAAGCGCTCGCCCCGGCCCGCGCGCCGGCCGGCGATCACGACCGCGCCCTCCTGGGCGTCGCTCGCGAGCTCGTAGCGGCCGAAGATCACGAGCTCCTCGCCCGAGAACAGGTCCGGCAGCGGGCTGGGATAGACTTCCACCAGCCGCACGGGCGCGTGCTCGATCTGCAGATCCGTGAGCACCGGCAGCCGGATCTTGGCCGCCAGCACGCCCAGCGCCTGCTCGACGTTCTGATCGGGCTGCACGTACTGCGTGCTGCCGCGGCCGGCCGCGGTGAGGCGGTCGAGCAGGTAGGTGTTCACGTCATAGCCCACGCCGAACGCGAACACGCGCGCTGCGCCGCGTGTGTCCTCCACCTGCTGCGCGATGCGCTCCGGGTTCTCCTCGCCGACCGAGGGCAAACCATCGGTCAGGAAGACGACGATGGCCAGGCGACCCTCCGGGCTGCGCACGCGGAACGCCTCCTGAAGCGCGCCGGCGATGTTGGTGCCGCCCTCGGCGCTCAGAGCATCGACCCAGCCGCGCGCGCGCTGGAGCGCATCGGCGGTGGCCTGGGTCCAGTCGGTCGCAAACGCGCGCACGCCGCTGCTGAACGCGATCAACCGGAAGCGGTCCTCGCGGCTCAGTGTGCCCAGGAGCTGGCGCAGCGCCTGCCGCGCCTGCTCGATCTTGCTGCCGCTCATGGAGCCAGAGACGTCGACGACGGCGGTGACGTCGCGCGGCTGCGCGGCCGCCGTCGCTTCCCCCGGCGACAGCGTGAGCATGAAGTAGCCGGGCTCGCCCGACGGCCGGTGCGCGGCCAGCGCGATGCCGACCAGGTTCTCGGCCAGCGGCAGGAAGAGGTTGAAGTCGCCGGCGATCTCGTCCTGGGGCCGCACCGTGAGCCGCCCGCCCTCGCGCGCGACCCGTACCTCGTGCGTGGGCGAGAACGGATCGCGGAACATCGCACCCTGCTCGACGATGAGCGTGAACGACACAGGCGCGCGTTCCTGCACGCGCTGCGGAATCGTGGGACCCTCGCCGCCCGGCGAGAACATGCCGCCGTGCCGGCCGCCCGCCGCGTAGCGGAACTGCAGCGCGTCGCCCGCACGAGCCAGCACCTGGTTGTAGCGCAGCGTGATCTTGCGCGTCTCGCCCGGGTTGATCGGGAAGACGCGCGCGCGGATCAGGCCGTGCCCCGCGAGCTCGATGAGCGCCGGGTCCTTCTTGCGGCGCACGATCTCCTCGTAGATGGCGCGCGCGCGCTCGGCGTCCATCGTCTCGCCGCGCAGCTCCTGGTCGCCCTGGAAGAGCGAGTAGTTGCTGAAGACGGCCTCGCCGGGCAGCGGGTACAGGTAATCCCCCTCCGCCAGGCCGCCGCCGCGGTTCTGGAACCACTCCTCCACTTCGACGTGGGCCACGCGGCCCACCACGCGCACCGTCACATCCGTGCGCGTCTTCACCACCCCGAACTCCCCCGGAAAGCGCAGGGGCGGCTCGATCCAGCCCTGGGCGGATAGAGCCGAGGGGACGAGCAGCAGGGCCGTGACTGCCAACAGCAGCGTTCTCATGGGAATGCCTCCGTGTGGTTGCGGGCCCGGGCGAGCGGCGAGCGCCCGCCCGAGCCGGGCCGAACAGGTGCTTCGGTTCCCATGACGAACGAGGGGGAGGATCTTGCACATGCCCGCCGGCGGTGAAGGGAAATCAGCTCACGCGGAGACGCGGAGACGCGGTGTTCGAGGCGCGCAGCCTGACCGAAGCCGCTCAGGCAGCCACCGCGTTAGCTCACCCCCACCGCGATCCCGATCAGGATCGCCACGATCCCGAGCCCCGCCAGCGCCGCATACAGCGGCAGCACGAAGCGGAGCCACTGCTCGAAGCGCACGCCGGCGGCGGCGATGACGGCCATGAGCGCGCCGTTGGTGGGCGTGAGCAGCTCGCACAGCCCGGCGCCGTACTGGTAGGCCAGCACCGTCACCTGACGGGCCAACCCCAGCAGATCCGAGAGCGGCACCAGGATCGGCAGCGTAAGCACCGCCTGGCCGCTCACGCTCGGGACCGGGACATGGATGATGGTCTGCACGGCCATCATGCCGACCGCGGAAACCGCGACCGGCAGCTCACCGAGCGGGGCGAAGAGGCCGTTCACGATGGTGTCGACGATGCGGCCGTCGTTCAGCACCACGTAGATCGCGCGCGCGAAGCCGATGAGCAGCCCGGCGAAGGCCATGTCGCGGAAGCCGTCCACGAACGCGCGCGCCGTGCCCTCGACGCGGAGGCCCGCGACGAGCCCCGCCAGCACGCCCATCAAGAAGAAGACGGCGGCCATCTCCTCGAAGCCCCAGCCGAAGCGCAGCAGCCCGAAGATGAAGCCGGCGAACGCGGCGACGACCAGCAGGAGCACGATCCAGTCGCTGGTCCGCAGCCGCGCGCCCTCGCCCAGCTCAAGCGCGTCGGGCGCGCGCCCGTCGGTCATGAAGGGCCCGCCACCTGGCGCCGGGCGCGCAGTGAAGGATGGCGCGACCCGGTTCCGCAGCGCGTGGCGCATGGTCCCGGCGATCCACACGGCCAGCGCCAGGGCGAGGAACGCCATCCGGTAGACGCCGCCGGAGAGGAGCGGCAACTCGGCCAGCTTCTGCGCGATGCCGACCTGGAATGGGTTCACCGGGCTGAATGCCGCGCCCACCATAGCGGCGCCCAGGCTCATGGCCACCGCCGTCAGGGCATCGAAGCCCATCCGGCGCGAGAGCAGGAGCAGCAGCGGCACGAGCGCGATGATCTCCTCGAGGAAGTTCTCGAGCGCGCCGGCTGCCGCGAACGCGAGCGCGGTGATCGGAATGACCAGCGCCTCGCGCCGCCCGACCGCGCGCACCAGCCGGTCGAGCGCGAGCCGCAGCGCACCGGTGCGGTCCACGACCACGAACGCGCCGCCCACCAGGAAGACGAAGAAGATCACCGCGCCCGCATCCACCATTCCGCGCGGTAGGGCGACCAGCGCCTCGAACGGGCCCACAGGGTCCGGAGACACCCGGTGATACGTGCCCGGCACTACGACGGTCCGCCCCGTGAGCGGGTCCTCGCGGCGGTCGAACTCGCCGGCGGGGAGCACGTACGTCAGCGCCGCGGCGAGGATGATGCCGTAGGTCAGCAGCGCGAGCGGGTGCGGGAAGTGGAGTTTTGGCATCGGTCGATGGAGGCTGAGTGGCAGTGAAAGAAAACTTCAGCTCACGCGGAGTCGCGGAGTCGCGGAGAGCGAAAGTAGAAGGTTACGCTCCCGGCGGCCTCTGCGTCTCCGCGTCTCCGCGTGACCAGATGAAGAACGCGGGCGCACCCAGGAGCACGATCCCGAGGCCGATCAACCCTCGCTCCGGCTGCGCGATCAAAGTATTGAGCACGATGGCGGCCGCGGCCAGCACGAAGAGCGCCGGCGTCCAGGGGTAGCCCGGGACGCGGAACGGCCGGGGAGCGTCGGGACGGCGTCGTCGCAAAACGAAGACGGCGGCCGCGCCCAGGCCGTAGAAGATCCAGCCGGCGAACACGACGTACGTGAGCAGCTGCTCGAACGTGCCGGTCGCGGCCAGGACCATGGCCCAGGCGGAGCTGGTGACCACGGCCGCGGCCGGCGTGCCGAA